>JAFAOB010000318.1 GCA_019238055.1 Alphaproteobacteria bacterium | reverse complement strand
AAGGGCGAGACGCCGGTCTGACAGCCGAGCGGCGCCCGCCGGCCGCCAGTGGAGGAGTGCGATGACCGAATTGACGCACCGCACGATCGAGACGAACGGCATTCGCATGCATGTGGCCGAAGCAGGGACGGGGCCGCTCGTCGTGCTGTGCCACGGCTTTCCGGAATGCTGGTATTCATGGCGCCACCAACTGAGCGCGCTGGCCGCGGCCGGGTTTCGCGCCGTGGCGCCCGACATGCGCGGCTACGGTCAGACCGACCAGCCTGACGAGATCGACCAGTACACGATATTTCACCTGATCGGCGATATGATCGGGCTTCTCGATGCGCTCGGGGCGGAGCAGGCGGTCATTGCCGGCCACGACTGGGGTGCACCGGTAGCGTGGTACGCGGCACTGATGCGCCCGGATCGCTTTCGCGGCGTGATCGGGCTCAGCGTACCGTTTGTGCCGCGCGGCCCAGTGCAGCCCACAACAATAATGCCGCAAACCGAGCACGCGGTGTTTTATCAGCTCTATTTCCAGAGCCCGGGCGTCGCCGAGGCGGAGTTCGAGCACGACATCCGCCGCTCGATCCGCAACAGTCTCTATTCGATTTCGGGCGACATGCCGCGCAGCGCGCCTACTGACATGATGGTACCCCGGCAAGGCGGCCTGCTTGCACGCTGGGCGACCCGCTTTGTGAACCCCGAAACCCTACCACCTTGGATCACCGAGGCCGACGTCGATTTCTACGCGGGCGAGTTCGCGCGCAGCGGGTTCCGCGGTGGGCTCAATTACTACCGCAACATTGACCGCAACTGGGAGCTTCTCGCCCCATTCGCCGGTGCCAAAGTAAACGTTCCTGCGCTGTACATTGCTGGCGATCGCGATGTCGTGATGGCGTTCCGCGGCATGGACCAGCTGGTCCCGAACCTAGCGCAATTCGTGCCGCAGCTGCGCCGCACCCTCATTCTGCCCGGTTGCGGACACTGGACCCAGCAGGAGCGCGCTGCTGAGGTCAATGCCGCGGTGCTCGAATTTCTGCGCAGCCTGTGAGATTGTGCGAAGTGTTCACGCGTCATTCCCGCGAACGCGGGAATCCGGGGCTCGTGCGTCCCCATCGCCCTGGACCTTTACCCGACTGCGAGCCGGGAATCATGCGAGGGTGACGGACGGGGATTGAGGAGAGGGGAGAGATGCGCTGGATACGGTTTGACACCAATGGCCGGGCGGCCTATGGCATTGTCGACGGCGACACGGTAACCGAGGTCAAAGGCGACCCGTTTGTCGGCTACGAAAGGACCGATACCCGCCACAGATTCTCGGCGGTGAAATTGCTGGTGCCGGTCGAGCCGCGCACCTTTTACTGCGCCGGTCTCAATTATGCCGAGCATGTGATCGAGGCGGCAAGAAAGCGCGGTCAGGAGCCGAATCTGCCAAAAGCCGCCGATATCGGCTATCGCGCCAACAACGCGCTGGTCGCACACGGCGAGCCGATCGTGATCCCCAAAGACGCGACCGAGCGCATCCAATACGAAGGCGAGTTGGTCGCGGTCATTGGACGCAAGGCGAAGCATTTGAGTGAGGCGGAGGCGCTGTCCTGTGTACTCGGCTGGACGATCGGCAACGATTTCAGCGAGCGCACCTGGCAGGCCAATGACCGCACCTTATGGCGCGCCAAGAACACCGATACATTCAAACCGATGGGACCGTGGATCGAGACCGATTTCGACCTCGATGCCGCGCAAACCATCATCCGCGTCAATGGCAGCGAAAAAATCCGCTTCAAGACTGACCACATGCTGTTCGGCCCGGCGCATTTCATCAGCCGTATGTCACAGTATCTGACGCTTTATCCCGGCGATGTCGTGTGGATGGGCACCGAAGGCGCGCCCGAAAACGTCAAGCACGGCGATACGATCGACATCGAGATCACCGGCATCGGTACCTTGACCAATCCCGTCGTGCGCGAAGGCATGTAGCGCCAGCTTCAAAGTAAAGTTAGCACATCGGCAATTTTCGGCTGTAGGGATCAGCGGCGCCGCGCGACAAAGCCGGCCCCAGTGGCGAAACCAGGCCTCGGTCCGACGGCGAAGTTGTGTACGCCGGTGAAGCCGCGGCCCGCGGCAATGCCATGCGCGAAGCCGTGGCCAAACCCATGCGCAAACTCATGGCGAAAGCGATGGAATCGGTTGAACCCTGACCCTACCACGACGGCCGGGGCAAAGCCGAAGAACCAAGGCTGCGCCGCCCAATCCCACACGGGAGCGGAGTTCCAGCCGCCGAAATCGTCCGGCAAAGGAGCGGTGGTCGGCGGCGCCGGCACATTGAACACCTGAATCGGTAATCCGGGTGTGTATTGAGTGACTTGCCAGCCGCCGTCGGGCTGCGGGCAGCCGACGACCGTGGCCTCCCGCGGCTCGCCGCTGATCACCACCATCAGCCGATAGCTGATGCAACCGGGCGCATCTGCCGAGGCTTGCGAAGGCGGCGCACGGAGCACGGTCGGGCGCGATCCGCCCGCGACGTCGCCCAGCGCGGGTGCCATGGCCTCCGGGGTCCAGAAGCCCGGACCGTGCTGCGACAGGCGCCAGTCGAGGCGTTCCGGCGGGCAAGTGGCATTGGTCGACTGCCCAGTTGGATTGCCCGATGAAACCCCCGGCGCGGCAGTGCCGCAATCGGTCTTTGTCCCTCTCTGTGGCTGGCCGACGGCCGCCGCTCCAACTTGAACTTGGCAGAGTGATGCGAGCCCTGCTGCCAGAGCCAACGTCAGGATCAGGCGCATGGACAACCTCCCGTCAAGAATATGAGATGCCGCCTGGTACGATCCTGACCCTCCTCCCGCGCACATTTTCGTGAACCTCGGCAAATCTTGGTCCGCGGCTGCATGCGCGGGCACGATCGCCGACGTCGGGACGGCGGAAAATCTTGGCTCGTCTCACCCGCCTGCTCTGACGCGAATTTCGCGCAACGCTGCGATGGCCCGCAACGTGTAACGGCGGAACCGGGCCGCCGAAGCGAAAACAGGGTCGGGATCTGGTCATGAGCGCCGGTCTGGCTGCCAGAGCTGTTCCCCACCCAGATGTGCGGCACCACACCGCGCCTTAATACCCCGCGCTGGATTTCCGTTGTCGGGCCTCTGATCGCCGGCACAGTGATTGTAGCGCTTGGCGACTATGGCCCGGCGGTGACAATCGTCGGCCTGTTCTTTATCCTCGGTGTGATTACGGCGCCGGTTCTGCCAGAGACGCCAGGCAAGCCGCTGCCCCGCTATGTATAGCGGCAGAGCCCCAGTTAAGCGCTCGGCAAGGTCCGCACCATGACCGCGCCGGCGAGAAAGTCGTGCAAGGTGCGCTGGCGTCGGTTGAAGAGTGCCACGAGCAGGATCAGCGAGCAGGTCATCCCGACGGTGATATAAAACAGAGCCGTCTGGATCAGCGCTTGGATAAAGCTCGGCCGCGCGCCGGTTACCGAGCGCAGTTCGAGATCAAAGCAGCGCATGCCGAAGGTCGCCGAGTGCCGCCCGCTCAATAACAGGGTATGGTAGGCGAGCGGGACCAGCCCAAACAGGAACCACAAGAGCGGACCCAACAGCCCCAGACTCAATAGCCACAATATGGCAAAGACAATCCACACGCCGACGGCGATAATGCCGATGAATACCAAATCGATCATGTAAGCAAAGACGCGGCGCCACAGCACCCCCTCGTAAAGCTCGGGGAAGCTGGCCGGGTCGGGAACGGCGAGACGATCATCCCAAGGAAAGTCGTATCCGGCGGTCACGAAGAGCCTCAAGGTTGCGGATTGACGGCGAGCATGTGGTGATGCCGCCGGCCACGGCAAGCGGCCGGATCTTGTGCCGCTATGCTAAAGAGAGCCCATGATCGTAAGCTGTCGCGAGAGAGAGGAGCCAATGCCTGCTTATGTTATCGCCGATGTGCAGGTAAAAAACGCCAGCGGCTATGAGTCCTATCGCCCGCTCGCCGCGGCCAGCATCGCGCGCTTTGGCGGCCGATTCATCGTGCGCGGCGGCAAGACCGAGCTGCTCGAAGGCGCACCCGAGCCCGAGCGGATCGTGGTCATCGAGTTCCCCGATGCCGATACCGCCCGGCGCTGGTACCACTCGGACGAATACCAGCAGGCATTAAAGATCAGGCAAGCCAACTCAACCGGCCGGCTGATCCTGGTCGAGGGCGCGTAAGGGGGCAAAAGTCCGGGCAGACGGATAGTGGCACAGCCCGGGTCACTGCGGTGCCGACCCTCCTCGTCGTTCCCGCGCAAGCGGGAACCCAGGACCGCAGCTGCTTCCCTGGATCCCGGCTCTCCGCTGCGCTGCGGCCGGGATGACGAAGAAGAGTGATTGCTGCACCTGCGTGCCTAGGGTTTGCCCTTCTTACGAGGGCGCTGCCTGAGCTCTTATTCCATATGATCGGCGGCTTCGGACAGGAGCAGCCGGGTCGGAAAGCCGGCTTGGTTAAGAGCTGCAATCAACATTTCGACGTGCCGTCGGTTCTGTGTCTCGACAACAACGTCGAGTTCGGCGCGCTTGACCGAGGTGTCGTGAAACAGCCGTTGATGATGGACCTCGACGATGTTGCCGGCGTGCCTGCCAATAATTCCCGAGACCCGCGACAACGCACCCGGCACATCCGGCAATTCGGCGCGCAGCCGCACCAGCCGGCCTTCATGGACCAATCCGCGCATCAAGATCGAGGCGAGCAGCCGGCTGTCAATATTGCCGCCACTGATCACGATTCCGATACGCTTGCCGGCAAAGCGCTGACGGGCCGCGAGCACGGCGGCGACACCACTGGCGCCGGCGCCTTCGGCAATCAGCTTATGATGTTCGAGCAGGATCTTGAGAGCATTTTCGAGCATCGGTTCATCAACCAGCAGGATGTCGGAGACGAGCGCCTCAACGATGCGTCGCGTCAGCCAACCCGGCTCTTTGACCGCAATCCCTTCGGCCAAGGTCATCGGTTCCGCCGGCGGACCCGGGTCCTCGCCCCGCCTCAACCGATACATCGATGGGTAGAGTGTCGACTGGACGCCGATGATTTCGATTGGCGGCTTGAGCGCTGTCGCCGCCACCGCGATGCCGGAAATCAGCCCACCGCCGCCGATTGGCACCACGATTGTATCGAGATCGGGCTGATCGGCCAGGAGTTCGAGCCCGATCGTGCCTTGCCCGGCAATGACGGCGGGATCGTCATAAGGATGGACAAGACAGAGACCGCGCTCATGTGCAAGCGCCTTTGCCGCCTCGCCCGCAGCGGCCAGGCTGTCCCCCTTGAGCAAAACGGTGGCGCCAAAGGCCTCGGTTCGGTCGATCTTGGTAAAAGGCGTGCCTTCGGGCATTACGATCGTTGCCGGAATACCAAGGCGCTGCGCATGATAAGCAACACCCTGCGCGTGATTGCCGGCCGACATCGCGACCACCCCGACCGAGCGCTGCTCAGGGCTCAACGCCAGCAGCTTGTTCAAAGCGCCCCGTTCTTTGAAGGAGCCGGTCCGGTGCAGGGTTTCGAGCTTCAGCCAGATCTCGGCGCCAACAAGCTCGGATAACGCCGGGGCATAGACCGTCGGGGTATGGGCGACTGCGCTTGCGATCGCCGCGGCGGCGCTGCGGATGTCGGCGATTGACACCGGCAGATCATTCATTTGCGGGAACCAGGTCGAGGGTAGAAACCGCTGCGGCGCGGCCGGGAACGAGCAGGCCAAAATCGCGCCAGCGTTGCAGCAAATCGGCGAAATGATCGGAGAGCGGATTTCCGGATTGCCCGGGGGGCACGATCATCCGCGAGTCCTTGGGCGCGGCAAGATCGGTGATGATGCGCAGGGCAGCGCCAAATCGTTGTTCAAAGGGCTCCCGATTGTCGCGGATGACGCTCGGGGCGTGATCGACCGTATCGCTGGCGCCGCCGGTCGAGATCGATAGGCCCCACCAGTCGCGCAACACCGGGATGCGGCTGAATACCGGATTGGCGAAAACGGCAGTATGCGCTCTGCCCCATGTCCAGCCATTCATGTCGGCGCCATAGGCTTGCCGCAGCTCGGCAATAGTCGCCGCAAGCGACTGTATGAGCCGGCTGGAACACGTCTCGATTCCGGGCCGCTTCGGATTGTCGCACCACTCCCGATGACTGGTCAGCACTGCTTCCATGACTGTGGGCCGCAGATCCCAGTATCCGGCCACAGCATTGCCAAAGCGGCCAAACAGGACAGCGTGGCTGAAGTGCCGGAGCCAAGCGGTGAACAGCAAGGGTGCTGTCTTGTCGCGGTCCATCCGGAAATCCCACTGGCGCAACATTTCGAGCGCCCAGCCGGCGGCCGGATCGGCGGGCGCGATTCGGGTCATCAGCGGCACCAAACGTGTGGCCATCAGCGACAGGGTATCGGCCTGAATTGCCGCACTCGACGATGGAGTCTGAACCGGGGCTGCATCGAGCAGTGTGTTGATCCGCTCCGCTCGGTCCGGCAGATCCCAATCGCGACTGATGAAATAGGGGTAGCTGTCGGGCACGATCTTGTTGTTGGCGCTGACAAATCGTCCCGATGACGGATCAACCGCGCTTGGCAGCTTGTCGAACGGAATAAACCCGTTCCAATCATATTCACCGGTCCAGCCCGGCACCGGCATCCAGCCGTCGCCCTTTTTGCGGATCGGCACCAGGCCGGGTGCAATAAAGCCGATCGTGCCCCCGTCGTCGCCATAGACCGTGTTCTGAACGGGACCGGCAAAATTGCGCAAGGCTTCGCGAAAGCCCGACCAGTTGGCAGCGTGGCTCGCCTCCCACAACGCTTGCGCGCTCCGGTCTCGGGGCAGCAAGAATGTTGCCGATAGCGCCAGCACATAACCGGGGTCAGCGGTGCCTGCGAGCAACACGTCGGACAGGACCGGGCCATGCCGAGTGGTCCGAACCATTAAATCAACCGGAGCGGCGCCGCGGACGAGGATACTTTCGCGACGGGTGACGAACGGGGCGATGCCGTCGGGGGTCAGGTAGCGGCTCGGGTCATTGGGATCAATCTTCTCGATAAAGAGATCCTCGACATCGGCCGCGGTTGTCGTAAATCCCCAGGCGATATGGTCGTTATGGCCGATCACAATGAAAGGGACGCCGGCAGCGGTGGCGCCGGCGACCACCCCGCTCGGCGTTTTCAAACGAGCGAGATACCATTGACCCGGCGCACCGAAATCGAGATGCGGATCATTGGCGAGGAGCGGCTTACCGCTCGCGCTGTGCCGCCCATCGACAACCCAATTGTTGGACGCATAGCGCGGCCCGATCACTGGAGGCATCGCTCGCAATAGATCGTCGAGCCCCAGCCGGTCATAAATCGGGCGCATCGCCGCCAAGGTTATCGGCCCGTTTTTCGGGTAACCCGGATAGAGGAAGGCGAGGTCGTCCGGCGCGATCGTCCGCGCCATGTCGGCGCGTTGGATTTCGCCACGGTAATTGCCGCTGATCCGCAGCGCCATCAGTTTGCCCCACGCAAGGCTGTCCGCCACGCGCCATGACTCGGGCGAATAACGCAGCAGCAGAAATTCGGGCGGCAGCGCGCCCCGGCGGGTCGCAAGGAAGGCGTTGACCCCGGCCGCATAGGCCGAGAGCACCCGGTTTACCTCGGCCGATAGGAATGGGATCTCCTGCTCGGCCAGACGATAAAGCCCCAACAGGCGCATTTGTTTATCGGCTGGCAGCGCCGCCGGCCCGAAGATCTCGGCGAGCCGCCCGGCGGCATAGCGGCGCGTCAGGTCCATCTGGAAAAGGCGATCCTGGGCGTGGACAAAACCGAGCCCAAAGGCTGCGTCAGCCTCGCTATCGGCGATAATCGTCGGCACCCCATCGGCATCGCGTTCGATGTGGACCGGGGCTTTCAGCCCGGTTACCGAGAGGCGGCCGCTGGTTTGCGGCAATGATGAGCACAGATACAGATAGGCGCCGCCGCTGGCGACCAGAAGCAGCACAATAAGCCCGGCACCGATCCGGCGTCCCACCCTGCCCCTCACCCGCGCGCGACGACGGCGCCGGGCGGGCAACGGCATCACAGACCAAGTTCGCGCAGGATCCGCTCGCGATCGCCGTCGAGGTCAGGCGCCGGCGCACGGCTGGTTGGGTCGGGGAAGGCCGACACCTTCATCGGGTTGCCCGCGAGCTTTAAGCTGCCCATCGTTGGATCATCAACTTCGACCAGCATGTTGCGCGCCGCAGCCTGCGGGTGAGCGATAGCCTGGGCGATATTGTTGACGGGGCCGCACGGCACCCCAGCCGCTTCAAGCACCTTGATCCAATCGCCGGTGCCCGCCTTGCGCAATACGCTCTCGATTTCAGCCTTCAACGCTTCTTGATGCTGGTTGCGCAGCGGGTTGGTCTTGAACAACGGGTTCTCGGCGAGATCGGGGCGGCCCAGCGCCTGCGCAAGCTTGACGAACAAGCCGTCATTGCCCGCGGCAATGATGATGTTGCCGTCAGCCGTCGCAAAGGCCTCGAACGGCGTGATCGATGGATGGCGGGCGCCCATCGGCCCGGGGATTTCGCCCGTCGTCGTGTAGCGCACGATCGCGTTTTCGAGCAGCGCCAGCTGGCAGTCGAACAGCGACACATCGATCTTTGTCGCTTCGCCGGTGCGCTCGCGATGCAAGAGCGCGGCGTTTAGCGCGATCGCGGTGAACAGCCCACCACCGAGATCGCCGATCGAAGTGCCGATACGCGTCAGCGGCATACCCGGATGACCGGTGATGCTCATGACGCCACCGAGACCCTGCACGACCATGTCGTAAGCGGGATAATGCGAATATGGTCCCGTATGGCCAAAGCCGGAGGCCGCAGCATAGACGAGACGCGGATAGCGTGAGTGCAGCGTGTCCCAGCCATAGCCGAGCTTTTCCATCGTGCCGGGGCGGAAATTCTCAACGAGAGCGTCGGCCTTGTCCAACAGGCGTTCGAAGATGTCGCGACCCTCAGGGGATTTGAGATCGAGTGCGATCGACTCCTTGCCGCGGTTGACCGACGAAAAATACGCGGATTTGCCGTTGCGAAACGGCCCATAATGGCGCGCATCGTCGCCCTGGCCCGGCGGCTCGACCTTGATCACGCGCGCACCGAGCTCGGCCATCAACAGCGTGCAATAGGGACCTGCGAGGATGCGGGAGAGATCGACGATCGTGATGCCGGAAAGCGGCCCTCTTTGCACCATGTACAATGATCCTTGTGCGGTCTGATCCTGAATATCGCAGAGCAGTGGGCCACCGCAACCGAGGCAGAGCGCGGTCCCGCCCCGGGCGGCAACGCCGCCGCCAATTTCGCCCGGCTTGTCCATAGCGCAAGCGATGAAGCTCGCGCCTCGTTATGCTGCCCGGTCGAGATCATCCTGAAAGCAGCAGTCTTGCTTGCGCCGTAATTGGTTAGCATTTGTCTGGAGCGCATATTTCCGCGTTGCGATGGGGAATGGTTGATTTGCGGCGATGCTGGATTTTCGACGGACTGCTAGCGGCGGCTTTGGTCCTGTGCTCGCCGCTCCCGGCGATGGCGGCGGCGACGAAATGGGTGGGCGACGAACACTCGGCAGCACGGCTGATTGCCGCAAGTGATGCGGTCGACTCGGCGAAGCGGCTCGAGGCCGGTCTCGAAATCCGCCTCGCACCCGGCTGGCACGCCTATTGGCGCAGCCCCGGCGATGCCGGGATTCCGCCAAGCATCGACTGGACGGGCTCGGTAAATCTGAAGCAGGCCGACATAGCCTGGCCGGCGCCGGCGCGCTATTCGCTGCAGGGATTTGAGACCGCGGCGTATCGTGACCGCGTCACCCTGCCGATCATGCTGACCCTGACACATCCCGGGCGCGCCGTTGATCTCCACGCCGATGTGAGCTGGGCGGCCTGCGCCAACATCTGCGTGCCCTATGCGGCAAAATTCGACCTTTCTCTGCCCGCGGGTCCGGCAATGCCGTCGGGGGAAGCGGGGTTGATCGCCGAGGCGCGCACCAAGGTTTCGGGCTCACTCGCTGCGACCGGAATTGATCTGGTCTCGGCCGCGGCTGCTGGGGATGGCGCGGACACGGTGCTGACGGTTCGCTTGCACATCCGCAGCCAAGCATTTGCGGCGCCCGATTTGTTTGTCGAAGGCCTCGCCAAAGGATCGCCCGGGCGGCCCGCCGTGGCGTTGTCGCAATCCGCACACATGGCGCGAATCGCGGTGCCGATCCGTGCAGCGGATGCTGCCGGCATCATCGGGAAAAAGCTGACTTTGACCCTGGTCGACGGCGCCCGCGCCGCCGAATTCACTGTAACCCCTTCACCCGCCGCGGCGGCCGGCGTTTCCGAGCGGCTGTCGCCGATTCTGGTGATCGCGCTGATCGGCGGCCTCGTCCTAAATGCGATGCCTTGTGTCCTGCCGGTGCTGTCACTGAAACTGCTGTCGGTCGCGAGCCATGCCGGAGTCGAGCGGCAGCGGGTGCGTCTTGGCCTGCTGATGACTGCGCTCGGCGTGATTGCCTCATTCGGGCTGATCGCCACCGCGCTGATCGCGATGAAAACCTCGGGTGCGGCGATCGGCTGGGGCATCCAGTTCCAATGGCCATGGTTCATCGCGGCGATGGCGGCGCTGACAGCGCTGTTCGCGGCAAGTCTATGGGGCTGGCTGCCGATCCTACTGCCGCATTTCGCGTATGCGGCGGCGGCCGAAATCCGCGCCGAAACGCCCTATGCCGATGCGTTTCTGACCGGCGCCTTCGCCACCTTGCTTGCGACCCCGTGTTCGGCGCCGTTCGTCGGCACCGCGGTCGGCTTTGCGCTGGCACAACGGCCGATCGAGATTGCGATCGTATTTGCGGCATTGGGTGTGGGAATGGCGTCACCCTATCTCGCCGTCAGCGCCTTTCCGCAGCTGGTTCGGCTGCTGCCGCGACCCGGGCGGTGGATGAACGGGCTGCGTCTGTTTCTCGGCCTGGCCCTGGCCGGAACAGCCTTGTGGTTGCTGTGGGTCCTGTCGGCACTCTCCGGGGCGCCGGTAGCAATCATCACTGCCGCGGCTTTGACTGCCGTTGTCCTATTGCTTGCTCTGAAAAGCTGGAATGTTATCCCGGCCGCGCTGGCGAGACTGACCGGGAAGTTGGCAGCGGCGCTCGTTGCGGCGGCGGTGCTGGGGCCGGCCTTTGCGGGCGTCGCGGCACCGGACCAGTCAGAGCGGACCGGGCGTTGGGAGGCCTTTGACGCCGCCCAGATTCCGCAACTGGTGGAGAAGGGCAAGATCGTGTTTGTTGATGTGACCGCGACGTGGTGCTTGACCTGCAAGGTCAACGAAGCGGTGGTGCTCGACCGCGAGCCGATCGCCGCTCGGCTGTTCGGACCGGGCGTTATTGCGATGCGCGGTGATTGGACCCGGCCTGACCCGGCGCTGACCCATTATCTCGAGAGCTTCGGCCGCTACGGCATTCCATTCAACGCAGTATACGGGCCCGGCCGACCGCAAGGCGAATTGTTGCCCGAACTGCTGACCGAGCGGTCGGTTGAACAGGCGCTCGACCATGCGGGCGGGCGCGGATAAGCAGCATGCGATGGTACTATTCTGATATCGTCGTTGGGTCGTTGCCGGCGTTTGCGATTTAGTATATCGCTGGCAGCACAAGGGGACGATCGAGTTGCGAGTTCGATAGCGCACTCGCCGCTCCTGGCGAGGCTGTCGCAAGTTAAAGAACGGTGGTGAAATGTCGCCCTTGAGTTGCGGGTCGTCGCGGTGGGTCGATGCGCAATAGATTTGACGACGATCGCGAGAGCGACGATCGACGAACCGCGGCCTTGATGGGCTTGGCCATTGTGCTGTCGCTGGCGATAGCCGGCATCGTGCTGATCCGCGATCTCGGCAAAGAAGCAAAGCTTGAAGACTGCCTAATGTCGGGCCGCACCAACTGCGCTCCGATCGAGCTGCCAGCCGCGCAGTAGGTTCCCATAGCGGGGTGCGACGTTTCGCCCGCAGCTGCCAAGCCGCTGGGATGGACAGCAATCATCAAAAGCTATAGAGATTGTCTATGATAGATAGTCATTAACTTAACTTTTGAAGGAGTCGCTCGTCATGGCAAGACGTGCGATCGGCTTGGCTGCAATCATCGTTGTGGCAGCCGCGCTGATGATCTGGTGGCACGGTTTTGGCGGCAACGGCCCTCGAGCGACGGCGCAGACCCCGGCACCTCTGGTGCCAGTCACCGCCGGGACCGTTACTGCCCAAAACGTACCGGTCTATCTGCAGGGTATCGGCACGGTGCAGGCCTATAACATGGTGTCGGTCAAAACCCGCGTTGACGGCCAAATCGTCAAAATCTTCTTTAAGGAAGGCCAGGAGGTAAAAGAGGGCGACCCACTCTTCGAGATTGATCCCCGACCGTATCAGGCGGCACTGGAACAGGCGCAGGCGGCCAAGCAAAAGGACGAGGCTCAGCTGGCCGGCGCCAAGCTCGACCTCGAACGTTATTCGAAATTGCTCGGCACCGGGTACCAGACCCGCCAGAGCTACGACAATCAGACCGCCCTTGTTAACCAGCTGACCGCGGCCATCAAAGGCGACCAAGCGCAGATCGATAATGCCGCGCTCAATCTCAGCTATGCCGACATTCGTTCGCCGATCGACGGGCGCCTGAGCGCGCGGCTCGTTGATAAGGGTAATCTCGTTCACGCGAACGACAATACTGCATTGGTAACGATCACCGAACTAAAGCCGATTTTTGTCAGTTTTACATTGCCGCAGGACACGCTGGACGAGCTGCGTGAACAGCAGCAAAAGGAGCCGCTCGTCGTGCGCGCCTATACCAGCGATGGCAGCAAACTGCTCTCTGTCGGCAGGCTGACACTGATCGACAATTCGATCGATCAAACAACCGGTACGATTCATTTGAAAGCGCGGTTCGATAATCAGGATGAGCGTTTGTGGCCCGGCGAATTTGTCAGCCTGCGCGTCATTTTGATGACGCGGCCCAACGTTGCGACCGTGCCGTCCCAGACCGTTCAGGAAGGGCCCGATGGCAATTATGCTTATGTCATCAAGCCCGATAACACGGTCGAACGCCGCGCCGTTACCGTCGCAGCGGTCCAGGATGGGATCGCCGTCATCACCAAAGGTCTCTCGCCGGGCGAACGGGTTGTTGTTGACGGCCAATATCGCCTGACACAGGGGGCTCGCGTCCGAATCCTGCCGGCTCGTCCTGCAAGTGGCGCAACCCCTGCTAGTTGAACGTAACGCGTGACCCGAGCGCGCCAGAGTGACAATTCGACCGCCATGCCGAGGTAGTCGTCGATGAATATTTCGGAACCCTTTATCCGCCGGCCGATCGCCACTTCGCTGCTGATGCTGGGGGTGCTGGTATTCGGTATCGCCGCCTACGGGCTGTTGCCGGTGGCAGCGCTGCCGAATGTCGATTTCCCGACGATTACAGTCGCCGTGAACTATCCGGGTGCGAGTCCGGATACGATGGCCTCGGCGGTCGCCACGCCGCTCGAACAGCAATTTGCTGCGATCCCGTCGCTGGATCAGATGACCTCGACGAGCGGCATCGGATCGTTGTCGATTACCCTGCAATTCGATTTGTCGCGCAACATCGACGCAGCGGCGCAAGACGTACAGCAGGCGATCAATGCGGCGAGCGGCCTATTACCGCCCGACCTGCCGAGCCCGCCGACCTATCGCAAGACCAACCCGGCCGATCGGCCCGTGCTGATCTATGCGGTTCATTCGGATGCATTACCGATCTACCGCGTTGATGATTTTGCTTACACGATCCTCGCGCAAAAGCTGTCGACAGTCCCGGGTGTCTCAGAATCGCGGATATTCGGCCAGCAGACTTACGCAGCGCATGTTCAGATCAACCCAGGATCATTGGCCTCGCGCGGTCTCGGATTTGAGGATGTCCGCAACGCTCTCGTGGCAACCACACTCGACCGACCCAAGGGCAGCCTCGAAGGCGCGCACCAGACTTACACGCTGGATACCAACGATCAGCTGTTCAATGCCGCCGCCTACAACAACGTGATCATTGCCTATCGCAACGGCGCGCCGGTGCGCGTCAAGGACGTCGGGCGCGCGGTTGATTCGGTTCAATACGCTCGCAGCGGCTCGTGGTTTTACGACACGAAGGCTGAAGGACTGGCAATCCAGCGCCAAGCCGGTGCCAACACAATCCAGCTGGTTGACACAATTAAAACCATGATCCCCCGGATCATGCAATCTTTCCCGCCCTCGATCAAAGTCGATCTCGTGTCTGACCGCTCACTTGTTATTCGTGCAGCCGTACACGACGTGCAGATCACAATGATGATGACAATTGGCTTGGTCATTCTCGTCATCTTTATCTTCTTACGGACGTTATGGGCGACGATCATACCCAGTCTCGCGGTGCCGCTGTCTCTATTGGCGACCTTCGCCGTCATGTATGCGGTCGGCTATAGCCTCGACAACATTTCGCTGATGGCGCTGACAATTTCGGTCGGCTTTATCGTCGACGACGCCGTCGTCATGATCGAGAACATCGTGCGCTACATCGAAATGGGGCAGCGGCCGTTTGAGGCGGCACTAAAGGGCGCCGGGCAGATCGGGTTCACGATTATTTCGATCACCTTTTCGCTGATCGCCGTGTTCATCCCGCTGCTCTTTATGGGCGGCATCATCGGGCGTTTGTTCCGCGAATTTGCGGTCACAGTCTCGGTCGCCGTGGTGGCTTCCGCCGCGATTTCGCTGACCCTGACCCCAGTATTGTGTTCGCTATTTTTGAAAGAACAATCGCTGCATCAAGCCGGCTGGTTAAATCGAGCGCTTGAAGCCGGCTTCAATTGGATGTTGCGCGTCTACGATCGCGGCCTCAACTTTGTCTTTCGCCACCAATTGCCGACATTTCTGTCGACTTTGGCGCTTATCGTGCTGACCGGCTACCTCTATGTGACGATTCCCAAGGGTTTTTTTCCAGAGCAGGATACCGGATTCATCTTTGGCCAGGCCGACGCCCGTGAGGACATCTCGTTCAACGGCATGTCGCAACTGGTGCACCAGATCGTGGATATCGTGCGGCAGGATCCGGATGTCTCCGGTGTCTTCGCCTATACTGGGGCTACCCCCTACAATCCCACCGAGAATACGTCTCGAATGTTCCTTCAGTTGAAGCCGCACGACCAGCGCTCCTTGACCTCGAACCAGATCATCCAGCGCCTGCGACCGAAAGTGGCGGCGGTTCAGGGTGTCAAATTTTTCATGCAGTCGGGGCAAGACATCAGCATCGGTGGGCGGCTCAGCCGTACTTTATATCAATACACATTGACCGATACCGATCCGGACGAGCTCAATCATTGGGCGCCGATCCTCGAACGCGCGATGAAAAAGCTTCCGGAATTGCAGGACGTTGCCTCCGACCAGCAGGTTGCCGCACCCCATATCGGCATCGAAATCGACCGCGACGCGGCGTCGCGGATGGGCATCTCGCCCTCGCTGATTGACGCGACGTTGTACGACGCCTTCGGCCAGCGGCAAGTCGCGACGATGTACACCGCAAAGAACCAATACAAGGTGATCCTCGAGGTCGAACCGCAGTTCCAGGATGATCCGACGGCGCTGTCGAAACTTTTCGTGGCGGGCCCGAACGGCTCACAGATCCCCTTGAGCGCGTTTGCCCATTTCACCCATAAGATCGAGTCGCTGTCGGTCAATCACCAAGGACAGTTCCCGGCCGTGACGTTGTCGTTCAATCTGGCGCCGGGGGTAGCCCTCGGTCAGGCGGTCGACAAAATCCAGGCGCTGACGGCCGATCTGCGGGTGCCAGCGACACTCAATGGCTCGTTCCAGGGGACGGCACAGGCATTCCAGGCTTCGCTGTCGTCGACACCATTGTTGGTCGCCGCGGCAATCCTCGTCGTCTACATCGTGCTCGGCGTACTTTACGAAAGTTACATCCACCCGATCACGATTTTGTCGGCGCTGCCTTCGGCCGGTGTCGGTGCATTACTGGCGCTGATGATCCTGCATTATGATCTGAGCGTGATCGCGATGATCGGCATCATTCTGCTGATCGGCATTGTCAAAAAGAACGCGATCATGATGATCGATTTTGCCCTCCAGGCCGAGCGCATCGAGGGCAAGAGCCCACGCGACGCGATCCATCAGGCCTGTCTGTTGCGCTTCCGCCCGATCATGATGACGACCTTTGCGGCGCTGTTCGGCGGATTGCCGATCGCGCTCGGCCAGGGCGCGGGATCCGAATTGCGACGTCCGCTTGGCATCGCGATCGTTGGCGGGCTGCTTGTGTCGCAGTGGCTGACCCTTTACACGACCCCGATCATCTATCTTTATCTTGAGCGCTTCTCGCGCTGGATCGGCCGCCCGTATCGTCCCTCGCGCATGGCGGAGGTCCTGGCGGGCGAGGGCCGGCCGGTTCTGGCCCAGGAGCGTCAAGGCGCGGAATGACGGCGGCTTTATCTTTGCCTCGTCGGCCAATCGGCGCCGCCGCCGTCACCTGTGGATCGCGATTTTCGAGAGTGTATAGACCGCGATGAGCATTTCGGAACCCTTTATCCGGCGGCCGATCGCCACCTCGCTGTTGATGCTCGGCGTCCTGGTGTTCGGCATCGGCGCCTACAATCTGCTGCCGGTGGCGGCGTTGCCGAGCGTCGATTTCCCGACGATCACGGTCACCGCCAACTACCCCGGCGCCAGCCCGCAGACGATGGCGTCGTCGATCGCCACGCCGCTCGAACAGCAATTCACGTCGATCCCGGCGCTCGCCCAGATGACCTCGCTATCGGGCATCGGCACGACGACGATCACCTTGCAATTCGACCTGTCGCGCAATATCGACGGCGCTGCCGAAGACGTGCTTACGGCGATCAACGCGGCGGCCGGGCTGCTGCCGGCCGATCTGCCCAGCCCTCCGACATATCGCAAAGTCAACCCAGCCGATTTCGCCGTGCTGATCTACGCGATCCATTCCGACGCGCTGCCGAAATATCGGCTCGACGATTACGCCAACACGGTGATTGCCCAACGCTTGTCGATGATCCCGGGTGTCGGGCAGGTCTTCACCTTCGGTCAGCAGCCTTACGCTGCTCGCATCCAGGTCAACCCGGTGGCTCTCGCGGCAAAAGGGCTGGGTCTCGAAGACGTGCGCAACGCACTGGTGAACGCGACCGTCAATCGGCCCAAAGGCGCGATCGAGGGCGCGCATCAGCTGGTCTCGCTCGACACCAACGATCAGCTCATTAACGCGGCGCAGTACGGCAACGTCATCATCGCCTACAAGAACGGCGCCCCGGTCCGCATCAAGGATGTCGGCGACGTTCTCAATTCGGTACAGAACATTCGCATGGCCGGCTGGTTTGACAGTCAGCAGGCCGAGGGCATCGGCGTGCAGAAGGCCCCGGGTGCCAACACGCTGGATCTGGTCAACACGATCAAGAACCTGATGCCGCAGCTTGAGCAGTCGCTGCCGCCGTCGGTCCATGTCGACCTGATGTCCGACCGTTCGCTGTTGATCAGCGCAGGCGTGCGCGATGTGCAATTCACAATGCTGCTGACAGTGGCGCTCGTCATCCTCGTGATCTTCCTGTTCCTGCGGACGTTGTGGGCGACGGTGATCCCGAGCCTGGCGGTGCCGCTGTCATTGCTTGCGACATTCGCGGTCATGTACGTCGCGGGCTTCAGCCTCGACAATATTTCGCTGATGGGTCTGACGATTTCGGTCGGGTTCATCGTCGACGACGCGATCGTCATGATCGAAAATATCGTGCGCTACATCGAGCAGGGCATGCGGCCGTTCGACGCCGCGCTCAAAGGCGCCGGGCAGATCGGCTTCACGATCATTTCGATCACGTTCTCGCTGATCGCGGTGTTCATCCCGCTGTTGTTCATGGGCGGCATCATCGGCCGGCTGTTCCGCGAGTTCGGGGTGCTGGTGTCGGTCGCGGTCATATCCTCGGCAATCGTGTCGTTGACGCTGACGCCGGTCATGTGCTCGCTGTTCCTGAAAGAACAGGGGCTGCATCCGCAAGGCCGCTTCAACCGGGCGGCCGAAGGCTTCTTCAACTGGATGATCGGTACCTATGACCGCGGCCTCAATTTCGTGCTGCGGCACCAGTTCCCGATGCTGATGACGACATTGCTGCTGATGGTGGTAACCGGTTATTTGTATGTGAAAATTCCGAAAGGATTTTTCCCGCAGCAAGACACCGGCTTCATCTTTGGCGAGATCGACAACCGGGAGGATGCCTCGTTCCGCTCGACGGCGGAGAAGACCCGTGAGGTCATCAAGATCATCAAGTCGGAGCCCGACGTCGGAGGCGTGTTCGCGTATGCCGGCGCCTACAGCTATAATCCGGGCGAGAGCACCGCGCGCGTCTTCTTCCAGCTGAAGCCGTGGGACGAGCGCACAATGACCGCTGAGCAGGTTGTGCAAGACCTGCGTAAGAAGGTCGGGGCCGTGCCCGGCATCAAGTTCTTCATGCAGATCCCGCAGAACATCACGGTCGGCGGACGCCTTTCGCGCACGCAATACCAATACACATTGACCGATACCAATAGTGCCGAACTCAACCATTGGGCACCGATCCTCGAAGCAGCGATGAAGAAACTGCCCGAGCTGCAGGATGTCGCCTCGGATCAGCAGATTGCCGCGCCGCACTTGGCGGTGCAGATTGATCGCGACAATGCTTACCGGCTCGGGCTCTCCGCCAATCTGATCGACCAGACGCTCTATGACGCCTTTGGCCAGCGCCAAGTCACAACAATCTATGGCGATACCAATCAGTACAAGGTCGTTCTGGAGGTGCAGCCGCAATTCCAGAACGACGCGAACGCGTTGTCAAAGATCTACGTTTCGGGAGCGAACGGCGCGGAAGTGCCGCTGTCCGCGGTTGCCCACTATACGAATAAGGTGGAACCGCTGGCGATCAGCCATCAAGGCGTGTTTCCTGCCGTGACCCTGTCGTTCAACCTGGCGCCGGGCGTCGCCCTCGGTCAGGCTGTCGACAAAATTCAGGCTATCACTGACCGGCTTCACGTTCCGGCAACACTGAATACCTCGTTCCAAGGGACGGCACAGGCGTTCCAGGCCTCGCTGTCGTCGATGCCGCTGCTCGTCGCGGCCGCAATTCTGGTTGTTTACATCGTGCTCGGCATCCTCTACGAGAGCTACATCCATCCGATCACGATCCTGTCGGCGCTGCCCTCGGCCGGGGTCGGCGCGCTCTTGGCGCTGATGCTGCTGCATTATGAGCTCAGCGTTATCGCAATCGTCGGCGTCATCCTGCTGATCGGCATCGTCAAAAAGAATGCGATCATGATGATCGACTTTGCGCTGCAGGCCGAACAGCAGGAAGGCAAAAGCCCGCGCGATGCGATCCACCAAGCCTGCCTGTTGCGCTTTCGCCCGATCATGATGACCACATTTGCGGCCTTGTTTGGCAGCCTGCCGATCGCCCTCGGCACCGGTGCAGGCTCCGAACTTCGCCAGCCGCTTGGCGTCGCAATCGTCGGTGGGCTGCTCGTCTCGCAATGGCTGACGCTCTACACGACACCGGTCATCTATCTTTACCTCGAACGCTTTGCCCGATGGGTCGGCCGCCCCTACCGGCCGTCGCGCGCGGCGGAAGCACTATCGGGCGAAGGCAGGCCGGCATTGGCGCACGACCGGCAGGGAGCGGAGTGACGGCGATGGCCCGCAACCATGTGGCTACCGAGCTGGTGAAGACATCGGCTCTTCCCGCGGCCGACCACAGTTTTGGATTTTTGGTGCATGACGTGTCGCGGCTGGTCAAAAGGCGCTTCGAGCGGGCCGCGCGGCATACCGGGCTGCCGATCACTCGGCGTCAGGCAGCAGTGCTGCTCTACATCGCGCGCAAGGAGGGGGTGAGCCAGACCGAGGTCGCAAATTGGCTCGACATCGAGCCGATCGCGCTCGTCCGCATGCTCGACAAATTGCACGAGGAGGGCTTTGTTGAGCGCCGCGCCCATCCGACGGACCGTCGGATTCGAACTTTATGGTTAATGGCTGCTGCACGATCCGTCGTCGAGCGGATTCTCGAAATCAATCTCGCAATCCGCGAAGAGGCGTTTGCCGGGCTCTCCAACGCCACGCGCGACTCGCTTGTCGCGGCCCTCAGCAGCATTAAGGACAATTTAATGCTGCAGGAGGAGGGAGCGCACGAGCGCAGTGCTGCAGCAGCACCAGAGTCTCCTCCGACCTGCTCTCCAACCGCGTCGCCGGCTGAGGCAAGCGGGGCGGATGACCCGATGGCCGGCGGAATAGGAGTATTGCGACCAGGCGTCGGCATCCCGCGCACCGGCAGCAACACCCCGCTGAGGCCCAGGTAAGCCTAACGCAACCGCTCACTCACCTCGAGGCCGGCCAGCAGACCTATTGCGGGCCCGCGCGCATAGAGGCGGGCTGGCCCGGCATTTTAAAGCGCTGTCCGGTATCGGTTACATTGGTGCCATCGACCCGAAGTATCGACAAGTCGCGATCGAGAAAATTGCCGATATAGATGCGGCTGCCGTCGGCGCTGAAGGCAACCGCTTCGGGCAAGGCGCCGACTGTGATCGACCCGACCTTGGTTACCTTGTTCCCATTAATGGCGAGCACTGCGACGCTGCCGCCAGCATGGTGATAAAAAGCCGTCTTCGGCGTGTTCGACCCCTCCGCCTGGACCGATACCGCGAGGTTGCCTTTGGGGCTGATCGCCAATCCCTCGGGCGAATCGCCTACCGTGACATGATCGATGACTCGCGGCGGGTCATCGGCGAGATCGATGACCCCGACTGTATCGACATTTCCGTCCGAACTGCCGCCATTGCCATTGTCGGCGGCCAGCGCCAGTCTGCCGTCGGGCGTGATCGCAACATTATAAGGAAAGATCCCGGTCGGCAGATCGTGCTTCTCGTAAGTTACCTTGTCGCCATCGATCGCGAGCAACGCAACTTTGTTGGCCGCCGGCCTAGTAGCGAGCGCATGTTTGCCGTCGGGCGTGATGGCGACAGCGGAGACCTGATCTTCCGGGGCGCCGATCGGCACGGTCCCGATGACGAGAACATCCCTGCCGCGGATCGCC
The DNA here is from genome assembly GCA_019238055.1 of Alphaproteobacteria bacterium. Lineage (GTDB taxonomy): Bacteria > Pseudomonadota > Alphaproteobacteria > ATCC43930 > CGMCC-115725 > AP-15. Next base: position 1,861 of record JAFAOB010000318.1, on the reverse strand, counting down.
AGCACTGAAATCGTGCCATCGCCGCGATTGGTGACCAGAGCGAGGTTACCGCTTGGGCTGATCGCCAGACCCGATGGCTGCTTGCCGACAGTAACCGTGCCGATGATCTGTGGCGGCTTAGCCTTGAGGTCGACAACGAAAACCTTGTTATCGGGCTCCAGACGTCGTCCCCAGCCCTGGACGACAGGAGCAAGCGAATTTGCAACCAGCGCCATATCACCCGATGGGGTCACCGCGAGATTTGTCGGTGGCCCCACGACCGAGTTGATCAGCGGGATGGTCGCGGTGATCCGCGGTGTTGCCGGGCTCGAAATGTCGATGACCGACAAGGTATCGTGCCCAGGCTCCCGCAAGATCGGCTTGAAGTTCTGATCGACTCCCTGCTTTTCGTCATTGCCGACGATCAGGGTTTGGCCAAAAGCACAAGCAGATCCGTAACCGACCAGTCCCATGACCAGGAACGCACCTTTAAGCAACCTCAAGGCCGTCCTCCCTGTTATCTAACTGCAGACGCGGGGAGCAGCCAAATGCTGCATCGATCGACCTTTGTCCGCAACATGTCGATGCCGACCGGCGCTGTAGCCGCAAACCCGTATGGTTATTAGAGTGACTGAGGTACTTTCTTTTCGTTTCGAATTTTATCAAATTTAGCCCCCTATTTATGGCTTTTTAGAATATTTTCAGGACAGCGGACCAGGGCCTTGCCGATGCCTGCAATTTACCTGTTACGAGTGGCGTTATGGGCGATGTGCGTCGTGCTCGGCAGTTGCGGGGTGTTTTTTGCCATCAGCAGCTGCTCGGCACCAGGGGTGAGCGGAGATGCCGTCGTCCTTCTTGGGGCGGCACTCGGCATCAATTACTTTCTCCATGGTTCAACCTGATCGGCACCCGTCTTGCTCCTGGCTGCAAAACCGGGTGGCGCACCAAAACAAATTCGCTCGATGCGCGGATCGCCCGCCGCCGGTCGATAACCTCGTACCCGGCAGCGGCGAAGCGGCCGAAAGGCCGCACCCTCAGCGCGAGATAGCTTCGAGGCGCAGCTTTGTGGTGCGCGGACCCATCGTAGCGATCACGATAAAGACGGCTATCATCGCGCTGGCAATGAACAGAAACACACCGATGGTGCCGTAGTTGCGCAGGAAAAAGGCGATGAAAAAGCCGACAAAGATCGTACTGAATCGGCTCCAGGAATAGGTGAAGCCAACGGCGCGGGCGCGGATTCGCGTCGGATAAAGTTCCGATTGATAGGCGTGCAGTGAATAGGCAAAGATCGTGTTGGAAAACGCGATCAGCAGTCCAAAAACCACGAGCCCGGCAGCACTGCGCTGCTGCGAAAAGCACAGGCCAAAGGTCGCGATCGCCAGCGCCGCACCGGAGATCTGCCATTTGCGCTCGAACCGGTCGGCAATCTGTGTCGCAACGAGCGCGGCCGCCGGCGAGGCCAGCGCGATTACAAAGGTGTAGCCGAGTGATTTGGTGATGTTGATTCCTTGCGAAATTAGCAAGGTCGGGACCCAGCTGGTGAATCCGTAATAGCCGATCGTCTGTAACAGCTGAAAGATCACAAGCATTATTGTCCGCTTAAGATAGGGCGGGCGGAAGACCTCGCGGTAGGACCCAGTCGCCTCTTCGATCTCGCCTTCGAGGGTCTGCGGCGGCGGCAGTGCCCGGCCGGTTTCCGTCTCGATCCGCTGCTCGATCGCCGCGGCGACGCGATCGGCCTCGGCGTGGCGGCCATGCTGCGCCAGCCAGCGCGGCGACTCGGGCAGCCCAAGTCGCAGCCACCAAGCCACGACCGCACCGCCCGCGCCGATCAAGGCTACCCAACGCCAACCGGCGAGCCCAAGCGGGGCATGGGGGA
>JAFAOB010000304.1 GCA_019238055.1 Alphaproteobacteria bacterium | reverse complement strand
CAAATTCCGGCTGGTATTTGTCGACGAAAAAACTCATCTTGACAGCAAGCGATCAGTGATCGCAGCGAGTTTTTGGCGATTAGCTTTGCCAATACAGGTTCCCGGGCCTTCCCGGGAAGAGGGTCTTCGGACCCTTACGTCTCCCAGACGTGAAGCCTCCCTGTTCAAACTTGGCTGGAACCTTCGGGTTTCAGCCATTTTCTTTTATGCATGGTCGGTTTGAGGGCACATCAAGGGCACAATTCCTTTTCTGCCTGCCCTTGGTGAATGCTTTGGACCATTCTTGGACGGTTGGCCGTGCCCTCATTTATGCTTCAGCCGAGCGAAGCGAGGATCAAGCGAGCACCGGATCGTCTTGGCTATCGCCGGTATTGGTCGCGCGCGTCGCCTGATAATGCATGGTCGAGGCCATGACGTCCTGCCAGCGGGCATCGCCATGGCTCCCGGCAGTGTCCCGATCGCGTGGATGGTCTTCTGCACCAACGCCACGGCGCCACGCTAGCCCAGGGCGGCGATTATCGCCTGCTGCTACTCACGCATGTTCATGGCATAGAGCAACATTTCCTGACGGGTGAGCCGCATCTGCTCGCTGTTAAGCGTGATCCCGACTGTGTCATCCCCGCCGTGCTGGGCGAGCCGGGTCAGCTCCGCGGCCCTGACCGTGAGCGCGCAACCCGGCTTAGCAGGTCACAGTGCCGGCAATTTAATGTCAGGGTTAATTCGAAGCGCCTCGTCGAGCATCTTCGCCTCTCGAAAATTTTCATTAACGTTAACAACGTAAACGCTCAAGGAGCGGGCCGGCACGGGCGGCAACGCGGATAGCTGGCGTTCATCCAATACTCCGATTGCTGGCGCAGGTTCGCGGCGTCGACGTCGCGACGGCAGACATGCTCATGCCGGAGGTGCTGTCGCGCAACCTCGGTCACGCAGGCCAGAGTATCGGGCGCGAACCCCAAATGCCCGCGCGCCACCCGCAAAACAATGATCGTGATCTTACGCGCTGCGGGCGAGATAACGCTTACGTCTTCCAGCGCTGCATCGCGGCGTCGTCTTCGGCGCGGGCTTCGACCCAGCGTTCGCCGGCCGGGGTTTCCTCGCTTTTCCAGAACGGCGCCTCAGTCTTGAGCCAATCGATCAGGAAATGGCACGCGGCAAGCGCTGCCTCGCGATGCGGCGATGCAGTAGCGACGAGCACGATGCGATCGCCGGGCTCGAGCCGGCCGTAGCGATGGATGATCAGAGAGGCGTCGAGCGGCCAGCGGCGATGTGCTTCAAGCTCGATCTCGGCGAGTTTTTTTTCGGTCATGCCGGGATAATGTTCGAGGGTCAGCGCCGATACCCGGTTGCCGCCGCCCATGTCGCGTACAAGACCGACAAAGCTTGCAATCCCGCCAATGTGATGATTGCCGGCCGTCAGCCGCTCGAGCTCGACGCCGATATCGAAATCCTCGCGCTGCACACGGATCATCTTTCAGCCTCCGGTCACCGGCGGGAAGATCGCAACCTCGTCACCATCGCGCAGCGGATGTTCGCGCCCGACATAATCCTGGTTGACGGCAACCCGGACGACAGAAAGGTCGCGCAGCGCCTCGGCAAAGCGCGGCCCCCGTCTCCGCAGCCAATCGAGCAGCCCGGCAACATCACCGATCTCCGCCGGCAGCGGCAACTCCTCCTCGGCGCAACCGATCCGGGCACGCAACCACGCGAAATACAGGATCTTCACGCAAACACCTCGGAAAATGGTGCAAAATCGACGACGGCGCCGGGATTGAGCGCACCTGTCGCTTCATCGAGCACGACCAACCCCTCGGACCGCACGATCGAAGACAGAATGCCGGCGCCTTCATGCGGATATTTGTGAGCGACCATCGTATCGCTTTCACGCTCAAGGCGTGCACGCAGATATTCGCGCCGTCCGGGCTTTTTGCGATAGGCAAATCCGGCGCGCACAGGGAACACATGCGGGGTATGCGCTGCTGCGCCGGCGAGCTTCAAAATCAGCGGCCGGCCGAGAACGGCAAAGGTCACCGCGACCGCGACCGGATTGCCCGGCAAGCCGATCAACGGAACGCCCGCGACATGACCCAATGCCACCGGCCGCCCCGGCTTGATCGCGAGCCGCCAAAAATAAAGGGAGCCGAGGCGCTCGACCGCGGCTTTGACCCGGTCCTCGTCGCCGGTGGATACACCGCCCGAGCTCACGATCAGATCGTGGTCGGTGCTCGCCGCCGACAAGGTATCGAGGAGGGCCGCTTCGCGATCGGGGCGAATCCCGAAATCGCTGACGACGCAACCGAGCCGCTCCAAAAATGCAGCAAGCATGAACCGGTTCGCGTCATAGATCGCACCGGGCGGCAATTCGCTCCCAGGCTCGCGCACTTCGTCGCCGGTCGACAGCAGCGCCACGCGCAACCGACGGCAAACTTGCAGCTCCCGATACCCTAATGCGGAGGCCAAGCCAATTTCGGCCGGACCAAGCCGCAAGCCGGCGGCGAGCGCCATCTCACCCAGGGTCACATCCTCGCCGGCGTGGCGCCGGTTGGCGCCCTTGCGAATTCCGGGCTTTAACCGGACCCGACTGTCGGCGACGATGCAATCCTCTTGCATAATCACGGTGTCAGCGCCCTCGGGCATCGGTGCGCCGGTAAAGATGCGGATCGCCTCGCCGGGGCTGATCGCGCGGCCGAGCGGGTGACCCGCCGCGGCGCGGCCGCCGATCGGTAAATCGGTTTCGCGATCTGATGCCAGATCGGCATACCGGACGGCATATCCGTCGACCGCGCTGTTGGCGTGCGGCGGCAGGTTCATCGCCGCGACGACATTCTCGGCCAAAATCCGGCCGCAAGCGGCGCGCAGCGTTATGGTTTCGCTGCCGACGACTGGAATGACGCGTTGGTCGATCCGGGCGAGCGCCTCGTCCACACCCAACAGCGCACCGCCAAAGGCAAAGCAATCGTCGCTCAGCTGGGCCATCGCGCTTGTCCCTCATGCCGCAGGATAAACTCCGCAATTACCGCCGGGCGGTCGAGCGGCAGCCAGGGGAGGTTCAGTTCGCACAGCCTTACGTCAGAGGCGACCGCGACCACGAACGGGTCATCGGGATGCAAGGCCGGCTTGCCAAGCGAGGGACGGTATACCTCGATCTTGGGATGCGGATGCCGCTTGAACCCTTCGATCAGCAGCAGGTCGACCGGAGTAATCCGCGGCAACAGAGTCTCGAGTGCG
>JAFAOB010000068.1 GCA_019238055.1 Alphaproteobacteria bacterium | reverse complement strand
GGCCGCTACCAGCGTCTGCCACGGCGTCGCGCCGTCGCGAACCCACAGCCCCATCTCCAGCAATGCAGCTTCCTTGAGAGGGCGGATGTCCGAGCCCAATGCCATGCGCACACCGGCATCAAGCGCTTTGCGGAACCACGTGGCGTGCACGTCCGACGCTGCCTCGGCGCGGCAACACAGCGCAGGAGAGAGATCGCGCTCGGCAACCCAGGCAGTTTCGAACGGGTTAGTGGCCTGGCTAGCCGTGAGATGGCTGATGGCGAGGGTCGGCACGTACCAGGTATCGTGCTCGAGCAGCAGCGCAATGCACTCGTCATCCATGATGTAGCCATGCTCGACACTGTGGGCGCCGAGCCGGATCGCATTCTTAACCGCCTCCGGATTGGTGGCATGCGCCATGACCTTGAAGCCGCGCTTCCGGCAGATCTCGAACGCAGCGCGGATCTCGTCGTCGAGCAGGAAGGAATGAGTATGAAGATCCCACGCTGGCCCCATGATGCCGCCCGAGAGGTTGAGCTTGATGTGATCGACGCCGTTCTTGATCTGCTCTCGGATGGCTTTGACCCAGCCATAAGGGCCATCGACCTCCAGCGCATGACCAGAGGTCAGGAAGTGCCCGCCCGTGGTGGTGAGAAAATGACCGCTGGCGAACAGCCGAGGTCCGATATGTTGTCCGGAGTCAAAAGCCCGTTTCCAGGCGACGTCCATGAAGGAGTGAGTGCCGGCGCAGCGCATTCCGACAATGCCGGATTCGGTAAGGGCGGACGCTAGCCGATGGCCGAACAGGGTCACCTGATCAGCCAGCGGCATCTCGTGGACCGACAGGTAATCGGGATGGATGTGCACGTCCCAGAGGCCGGGCATCAGATACCCGCCTTTGAGATCGATCACCCTTGCGTCGCCGACGGTGCCCGCCTCTCCGCTCGGGATGATCGCGCGGATGCGGCCGTCCTCGATCAGCACGGCAGTCTCCGGCCGTATCTTGGGCTCGACGCAGTCGATCAGGTTCGCATGAACAAGGATCGTCTTCATTACCGCGCATTCAAGCTGAAGTTGGAGATACCCGGTTCAAAAAAGGAAGCGCCGAATTCACCAGCGTGCGACGGCGCGGGGTCCCGGCTCGACGAGCGCGTCGGGCAGTGCAGGCTCGTTCGCCATGTGCTCATAGCTCTTGCGGGCAAACCACAGCGCATAATCGCCGAAGCGGATCGGCGGGTATTTCGGGGGATCATCGGCAGAGCGGCAACTCGGCAGGCATTCGATGATCGTGTCGTGATCGGGATCGCAGAAGAACGGGATCGCATACCGTACCTGGCCCGAGAGGTTGCGCACGCGATGGGGCGTCGACAGAAACCGCTCGTTCGTCCAGCGATGCAGGATATCTCCACCATTGACGATATAGGCACCGTCAATGCCCGGCGCGTCGATCCACTGCCCATTCGGCAGCAGGATCGATAATCCCGGCACCCGATTAGGCGGCAGCAAGGTCATGAAACCTGAATCGGTGTGCGGCACCAGGCTCGCGACCGTCGCATCCTCGCCGTCGAGGGCCGGGTAGCGCGACATGCGAAGGATCATGTGCGGCACGGCGAAGCATGCGTCGAAGAAATTGGCCGGCAGATCGAGCGCCAAGGCGTACAGCGGCACTAGCCGGCGGCATAGCGCCTCCAAGGTTCGCATGTATTCGAGCGTCGTTGCGCGAAAGCCCGGCAGATCGTCGGGCCATTGATTGAGCCCATGAAAGCGTCGATTAGCGATCACCGACGGATCGTTGGGGGCGCGCTCGCGCCGCAGGAAATAGGCTTCGTTCTGGCTCGGCTTCCGGCCCTGTGCGGCGGCCTGGGGGGATGCCGCGCCCGAGATCGGCAAGTAGCCGGTATTGTGCTCGTTGACCTTCAACGCGAGCTTCGTGGCCATCGGCTGGGTGTGAAACCGGGCTGCCGCCTCGTAGGTCTGGTCGATCAGCGATTGCGGCACGCCGTGGCCGGCCAGGTAGTAGAAGCCGACACTTTCGAACGCCCCTCGCAATTGCGTGGCGGCCTTTCGGCTGGACTCGGGATCCCCGCCGAGATGGCCGGCGACATCAATCAGCGGGATAGCGCCGGCAATCATCGGCGCCGGATCCAGATCAGTCGCAGGGCGCGCCTTCATTTGCATCCTCTCCGTTTCGCAGAACCCGTGGAAGCAGTTTATACGAAGAATTTTCAGGTGCCTCGGAAACAGCACGGTGTCCGGCCCACGATCAGCTGATGGCCAAACTAGATCCGGGACCTGCCTTCCCTGACACGACGCGCGACGGGCGCGATGCGCCGCAAACGGCCATCCGCTCCCCGAGCGAGGCTTCAGGAACCACCGCAGAGACATTGACTAGGGTCTCAGCGCCGTCTGGTCGCCGAGATAGTTATGGATGCGGTGCTCCTTTTGGCCGGCTACGATCGTATCCAATCGGCAGATTGACCGACGGGGAAGCGGGGGAAAGCAGATGCTGGAGTGGCTGCGCGACCTGACCTCGCGAGAACGCAAGACAATGCTCGCCTGCTGGGGCGGCTGGACGTTGGACGGCTTTGACCAGCAGCTCTACAGCTATGTCGTACCGACCGTCATCGCCGCATGGGGTATGTCGACGGGCAAGGCCGGTACGATCGGCACTGTCACTGTGGTCACCTCGTCATTCGGAGGCTGGTTTGCCGGTGCGCTGGCCGACCGCTTCGGCCGCGTCCGCGTCCTCCAGATCGCCATCCTGTGGTATTCGGTCTTCACGTTCCTGTGCGCCTTTGCCCAGGATTACACGCAGCTGTTCATCCTGCGCGGCCTGCACGGCCTTGGTTTTGGCGGCGAGTGGGCCACCGGCGCCGTGTTGATGGGCGAGGTGATCCGCGACAAATACCGCGGCCGCGGCGTCGGCTTCGTGCAGACCGGCGCCGCTGTGGGACCGGGGCTGGCCGCCCTGACCTCTGCCGCTTTGTACGCCATGTTGCCCGAGGCGATTGCCTGGCGGGCGCTCTTTGCCGTCGGCATTCTGCCCGCCCTGCTGGTGTTGTGGATCCGCCGCAGCATTCCGGAATCGACCGCCTTCGCCGGCCGTGCCGAGAGCGGCGCGCGGCCAGGATTGAGCCACCTGCTCTCGGCATTTCGCGGTCGCTATTTGTGGCTGACGATCAGAGTTTCGCTGATGGTAATGGGTGCGCAAGGTGGTGTCTGGGCGGTGAATTTCTGGATGCCGACCTATCTGCGCACCGTCCGTCATTTGACGGCGACCAATACGGGCCTCTACGTCGCGGTGCAGGCATGCGGAGCATTGGCCGGTTTCCTGATCGGCGCCTATCTGGCGGACGCGATCGGCCGTCGATGGACGTTTTTCATCTCGGCTGTCGCGTCGATCGTCATGGTGCTGGTCTACCTCTATCTCCCGGTCGGCGACACCGGGCTGCTCTTGCTGGGCATCCCGCTCAACGCCTCGATCCTGATGAAATTCGCGCCGATGGGCCCGTTTATGACGGAACTTTACCCGACCGAAATACGCGGTACCGGGCAGGGCTTTTGCTATAACGCCGGACGTGCGGTCGGCACCGTGTTCATGACCGCGATCGGCTTTGCCACTGCCGTAATGCCGCTCGGCTCGGCAATCGCATTCTTCGCGACGCTGGCCCATCTGTTAATGATCGTCATGCTGTTGACCCTACCGGAGACTCGCGGCCGCCTGATCGCGAACTTGGACGAAGCACCCAGCTCTGTAGCTCCGAGCCGTGTAGCGAGCGGGCGCAATTAGCGTCCGGCTGCTGTTTTCCAGCGCCACGGCTACCCCTTATCGGCGCTTAGCCTTGCCTTCTACATGGTGGTGCTGACCTGCGCATTTGCGGTGCGCAGCGCGGCCGGGTTCGGGGCGGTGCTCATCGCCATGACGATGCTGGCCTTCGTACTGCCGGTGTCGACCGCCGTGTCGATAACAACGGCCCTGACCGCGATCACCTCGATACACCACTTGAGCCGCGATTGGCATCGGGTGGCCTGGCGGCATTTCACGATCATGGCTCTCTATTCTGCCGTCGGGATCGGTCTTGGGTTTTATCTCATCAATCTGCTGAACGAGCGTGCGTTGCGGCAAAGCCTGGGCATGTTTTTGATCGTCTACGCGCTTTACGCGTGGGTGACGGCCGGCGCTTCTCCCGTGCTGCCAGCGCGCTGGCGCGGCGCATTGGCCGCCAGTACCGGGATCAGCGGCGGTCTTCTCGGTACGCTCTTCGGGGCAGGCGTCGGGCCAATCTACGTGGTCTATTTCAACACGCTGCGAATGGAGCGGGAGATTTTCCGGGTGACCATGAGCACCGTAGTGCTGCTGGGAGGTGCCGCCCGCATCGCGGGCTATGCCCGGATGGGATTTTACGAAACTTCGAGCGTCGTTCTGATCGTAATTGGCTTGCCGCTCGTCGTGATCGGTTCCTGGCTGGGTGACCGGGTGATCCGCCGTCTTAATCCGCGGATATTCGGGCAGCTTGTCGGCGGGCTGATTCTGCTCAGCGGCATCGCCCTGCTAGTGAAATAGCCTCTGGCAATTCCGACTTTCTCGACGCAATCGGGTAATGGCTGTCGGTCTCGACGACGGGATCAACGATGGCTTGGGACACGAAGAGCGATCTCCTATGCCAAGGCTGGGCGCGCTGCAAAGCCAAAAGGACGCAAAGATTATGCGCCCGGTATGGGTGCAACCGAGCGATCCACGCGCTCCATTACCTCTGCTGACAGCGGCCCGGCCTCGCCGGCTGATATGCATGCGGCCAGCTCGTTTCGGTTCTTCACGCCCAGAACCAGGGTGTCGATATCGAGCGACAGCGCGTAGCGATGCGCGAGTACCGCCGGGTCAACAGCAAGCTCGCTGGCGAGCCGACGGAAGCCGGCGGCGCGCTCATAGTCTCGTATCTCCGGATGATCAGGCGGTAACGGCCGATCGATCGCGGCCGTCAGCGCTCCCGCCTGCACCGCGCGAATGCCCAATGCCGACGCCGTTTGCACACGCCGCCGCCATCACGGCGCGTGGTTCTGCCGGACCCTCGAAGAATTTCAGCCCGCCTTGTGAATCGAGCAGGTTGGCGATGCATTGAACAGCAGCCGGCGGTGGACGCTCGCCAAGCAGACGGATGATGGTGTCGGGATGACCGATGCCGGTCAGCCCCCAAGCGCCTATCACGCCTTCGGCA
>JAFAOB010000497.1 GCA_019238055.1 Alphaproteobacteria bacterium | reverse complement strand
CGCCACGGCGGCGTGATCACGCCGGCCGACGACCGTCGAGCGATCCATTGCGCCTTCACGATCCAACAGCCGACAACTTGACGGTGCCGGCTGAGGGCCACCAGATAACGCCGGTTGCCGTCGCGCACTGCCTCGGCACTCAGCAGCCTGTCACCGACCCAGTTGACGACGATGCCGACCACCATGGCGGTGAGAAACGGGATCGCCGTGTAAATGCCGGAGTTGAGCATCGACAGATGCCGCGCGGTCTGAAGGTAGTTCGGCAGCCAGGAGACGTAGAGGTAGCCCGTGTACACGAGGCACCCCTGAGAGATGAACAGACCCCACATCGCCGGCCTGCCCATCTTCCCGCTCTACGCCATCGACCCAGAGATCCTCTACGGCGCTGTCGATGGCCAAAAGTTCGCCGCGGCGCATCCGACCATCAAGGCCCGGTATTCGCGTAAATACTTCGGCACGGGCACCGGCGTCGTCGGCTATAGTCTGCTCGCCAACCACGTGCCGCTCGAGACCCTGCTGATCGGTGCCAACGAGCACGAGAGCCAATACCTTTTCGATATCTGCTATCGCAACAGCACCGAGATCAGGCCGACCGTCATCACGGGCGACATGCACAGCGTCAATAAGGCCAATTTCGCCATCCTCGACTGGTTCGGCATGCAGGCTGCCCCACGCTTCACCAGCCTCCAGGCGCAGCTCCCTCATCTCTTTTGTGCCGGTGACATCAGCCGCTATGCCGCTTTCCTTTTGCCGCCGGTCGGACAGATCGATCGCTGCCTGATTGCAGCCGAGCTCGGCACTATCGATCGCATTGTCGCCACCCTGGCGCTCAAAGAAACCAGCCAGGCCACGTTGGTCCATAAGCTGTGCTCGCTCTCCTCTCAGAACCGCACCCGCAAGGCCATCTTCGAATACGACAAGCTGGTGCGCAGCCTCTACACGCTGGGATATATCCGCAGCCCGAAGCTGCAGCGCGATATCCACCGGTCGCAGAACCGGATCGAAGCCTATCACCAGCTGCGCTCCGCCATCGCCCAGGTCGCTGGCCTGAAGGAGCTGATCGGCAGCACCGAACTCGACATCTTTCTCACCAACCAGTGCGGCCGGCTGCTCGCCCTGGTCATCATCGCCTACAACTCTATCCTGCTCTCGGCCGTGTTGGACCGGCATCATGCGGCCGGCGACGAGGCGGCGATCACGCGGCTGCAGAAAATCTCGCCCGTCACTTGGCAGAGCATCCTCTTCCTCGGCCGGTACCTCTTCCATGGCCCCCGGCAGCCGATCGACCTCGATGCCGTTCTGGCCACCGCTAATCCACTATAACTAATTGAATTAAAAAGATAACGAACAATTTCGAGGGTTTGGGCTTAGAGCCCCATCATCTGGACCTTTTCGCGATCGCTGTCGCTCGGCAGCCAGCATGGCCGTCCTGGTTTTCCCACCATAGCTATTGTCCCTCAATAGTTCGAAATACCCAATCGTAGTTTTACGAACAAGAATGGAACTCGGTTGAAAATCACCTCTGGTGTTTGGGCTGACCACCGGCGCGGCCGACAAGCCGCCCTTGCGAAAAGAATGCTTTTTCTGGCGCCGGCGAAGTTCGAGCTGCCTGTCGAGGCGCCCGACGCTGCACCTATTCTGCTAAAGGTGTGATTTCCGCCACAGTCTTGAGCCATCTGGCCAAACTACCCTTCATTGAGCCTATCGCGCACCGGGATGGCGGAACCCGGTAGCGTCCGATCGCCAATAGAAAAGGTGTGTATCGGGCCCGTAATCAAGGCCAATTAGGACCGCCCAGCGCTTAGGCACGCGGCCGTCAGCAGTTCGTCGCTGACGGCAGGCTCGCGTCTCAGTCGGAGGGAGGGCTGGTGATACAAATCATACACTTGGTATCCAGTTCGAAGGCCGCCTCTCGACCCTCAGCGGTCGTTCGCTTTCGCTCCCAGCAATGCCGGCTCATGCCCCATACGGGACATGAAATTTCAGCCCGGCGCCCCGCCCCACGATCCCCAAGACATATGCTGAACCTTACCGCTCGACGCGCCGGACGCGCCAGAGCGGAGCCTTGCTATGGGGTGTCCGACGTCAACTACCGACGCGGTGGCTCCCCTCAGCTCTGAACGATCGGGTATTTTGCAACGATCGCCTCGATCTTTTTGAAGGCGGCTTCGGTGGCCACCTTGGGGTCGACGCCGTTGCGGATGACGTCCGCCTCGGCTGAGCCCCAAACCTGTTGAGCGTTGACTTCCGCCCAGCCCGGGTTGAACACCGGGTAGTTGGGCACGGTGTCGGTCAACAACGCTTCTGTGGTGTAGGCCTTGCGCTGCGGGTGGCCGAGCCAAAACGGATCGCTCTTGACCAGCGAGGGCACCGCCGGGAGAAAGCGGCCGAGTCCCTCCTTCAAGTAGTTGTTCGTCACCTGTGGCTGGATCATGTACTTCATGAAATCCTTGGCGACATCGATGTTCTTCGCGCCCTTCGGAATGACGGCGGCGGCGACCCCGAGTTGCGCCGGAATGGGTTTGCCGTCGTTACCGAGCGGCAGACCCATGGTCGTGACCTGGTCGCGCTCGGCCCGGTCCTTGATCGCGACCTCGGTCGAGATCGTCCCGTCGAAATCCATGACGAACAGTTTCGAGTGAAAGGCGTTGTTGTCGTCGGCGTCGGTCCAGCTCAGCGCCCCCGACGGAATATAGCCGTCCTTGTAAGCCTTGGTAATGTATGTGATCGCCTTGATCGCGGCTTCTTTGACCTGCGGATCGTCAAGATGGACCTTGCCGTCCTTGGTAACGATGCCGTTGCCGCCATTGGCAATCAGGAAATGGTTGAACAAGTTGTTGCCATCGTTCGGGCCCGTCGTGGTGCATTGCATGCCGAGCGCGTAAATGTTGCGCATGCCGGAGTCCCGCAACTTCGCCTGCATCGGCTTAAAGAAATCCCAGAACGCATCCCATGTCTTCGGTGCGTCGGACAGCTTGAAGCCAGCCTTTTCCACCAGCGAATTCCAGACGTGGAAGGGGATGACCGCAGTTTTGTACGGCACTATGTAGATGCCGCGCTTCTTTGACATGTTGTTGTAGTACTGCGTCGCCAGATAGACCGTGGGGTGGTACGCGTCCTTCTGTGTGTCGACGACGTCGCCGACCTCGACCATCTTGTCCCCCCAGGCGTTCTGCGGCATTAGAACGTCAGTGTTGATGTCGATTAGGTCAGGTACATTGCCGCTGGTCAGCGCCGAGACGGTCTTCTGGTTCAACGGCGCGAACGGGATCAGGCTGAAATCGATTATGTTTCCACTCTGTTTCTGATAGTCGTCGACGAGCTTCTTAAAGGCCGAATCCTCTTCCGTGACAAAGCCCTGAGTCCACCACACAGTCGCGGTCGAGGCCGCGGCATTGGCGATGAAGGGGCGCGCGAGCGACCCCGCTGCGGCGACCGCCAGGGAGTTGCGAAGCACCATACGTCTAGTGATCTGCGTCATTTGGGGTTCCTTCCTGTTTGCGCCACCCATGATGGAGGGCGTGTTTGTTGCGATTTTTTGAACATACACAAAGAAAAATACTGCCCAAAGTAGCATCAGGTAATCGTGACGAGTGGCCGCTCCAGGCGCAATCCCGTCATCCAGATGCGCCGCGGTGAAGGTCGCCTTTCCACCCCGAGCCGACGCCGACGCGAGGTATCAAGCGTCAGATTTCATCCCCTAGGTCCGCGAAGCGTGGCGATAATTCGACTATGTTTCCACGATTTCTGGTTCCAAGCTGGTAACAAATGCGACGACTTCGCTGCGCTCCGGCTCAGGCACTTCAAACGTGTCGAGCGTGACCGATAGACAGCGCATGAACGCCGCGTAATCGGCCTTCGTTATTCCCATTCCTTTGTGCGACTGCCTCATGTCGCGGCCGAGGTAGAATGTCGGTCCGCCGGCGGCTGCCGCGATGAAATCGATCGCCAGTTGGCGCTCTCGGTTGTTGGTATCGACACTGCGAGGGCTGGTCCAAAATCGGCCCAGCAGCTCGTCCGCCCGCAGCCTCGGCAATAGGTCGTCGATAACGACTGCTATTGCATCATATCCACCCAGACGGGTGTATAGAGAACCCGATGCGCTTTCCATTGGCTAAGTCCTTCCGACTTGCTGGCAACCCGACATTCGGCTTTGAGGCCGCCAAACCAAGCCATGACGCGCGGCTTCACTCATTGAGCTAGATCAATCAAGCTTCGGGTGTGCACCTCGGCGGCGAAGGACCGCTCACCACCCCGAGCCGACCCCCAGCACGGGTACCAGGTGTCAGATTTGATCCACTCTCATCAATTGCACGGAAAGGCGGTGATGGCGGGATCACTGGAGGACAAATCGGCGCTGATCACCAGTGTCGACCGCATTTTTTATAGCAGGTAAAATTCATCCTGGATCGGATCGAACGGTGGTTGCTCAGAGAGCCAGCGCCGCAAATTCGCCCGGTCGGCGATCGTTTCTCATCACAATCTTAATGCGGCGCGAAAATCCGGCACGCTGCTCTCGTTATGCACTCATACGGCCGCGGCAGATGCTTAGATGACAATTCAGGCGAGCATGACCTTGATGCTCTGCGGTCCATACGGCTTGCCCGACGGCGACAAAAAGTCTTTTGCAGCCAATTGGGCAGAGATCTCACGGAGGCTAAGGCCGCCCTTGCGATGGAGCCGACGTGCCAGCTTGCGCGCGGCATCGGGAGCGGGTTTGCGGCCTTCACAACGACCTTCTCGGGCCCGTTTACGAGCGCGAGCGCCTGCCAATTTGGCGACCAGTTCCGCTTTCTGGAATTGGCTCACGGCGCCGAGGATTTGGCGGATTAGGACCTGAGTTGGCGTGTCGCCGGTAAAAGCGTCGGGATCATCAGCGGCGATCAACGTAATGCCGAGATCGCACAAATATTGGTAGCCGGTTTCCTGAACGATCAAGTCACGCCCAAACCGGCTCGCTGTCTCGACGATGATGGTGCGCACACCATTGCCGGCGATCGCCGCTAACATCTCGGCAAAGGCCGGGCGCTGATGCACGGGATCAGCGCCTTTCACATCGGCGTCGTAATACTCGGCCTCGATTGTGAAGCCATTAGTCTTCGCGAAAGCCTGAATCGCCTGGCGCTGCCGTTTGTCGCTGTCCTTTTTCTCACCGACATTGGTGGCGCTCGAGGTGCGGAGATAGGCAAAAGCTTTGGTTGTCATATATGGTTCCTGATACTCGCGATAGTAGCATCGGAGACCAGTTCTGTCAATAATCCTGAGATTGTTGACAAAAGATCGTTCTCTATTTGCGGGCAAGGGTTTTGTCGCCATTGCTCCGATCGGTTTGCAAGACAGGTCCGTTCGCTCAGGTATGGGCACCTGATCCTGCCGGTCTCATGGTTCTCTCCGAGGTCGAGGCTTACTGTTGCTCGCGCTCATCATGG
>JAFAOB010000265.1 GCA_019238055.1 Alphaproteobacteria bacterium | reverse complement strand
CATAAGATCAGCAATGCTCTGCGATCAAGGCATCAACCCGCCGGGCGCCGATCCCTATGCGCTGCGGCGCTTTCTCGATGGCCGCTGCGTGCCGGATCAGGAATTCGAAGCCTACTTATCCGGCGTGCTCGATTATTTCGATGCCGCCGCCGCCCGGCTGAGAGCGCACTGACCGTCTGTTCCGCTGCGCCGAATCTTCGCAGCAAAATTCGCTCATGCGCAGCGCGCGCTGCTGTGGCTAAATAGCAGCCGCTGTAGCCCCGCCGGAAGGTTTGCCGCCATGCCGAATGTCGAACCATATCGCCTGTCGGCGATGGAGATTGCTCGGATGAACGAGGCCGGCGAACTGACCGCCGAGGCGGTGGTGGCAAGCTGCCTCGAGCGCATTGCACAGCGTGAGCCGATCGTGCGTGCATGGGCTTATCTCGCGCGCAACGCCGCACTCGCTGAAGCGCGTGTGTTCGACCGCGCCGGCAGAAGGACGCTGCTCGGCGGTGCGCCGTTCGGCCTCAAGGACATCTTCGATGCCGCGGCGATGCCGGCGACTTACGGCTCGCGAATTTATACTGGGTGGTGGCCGCCGAGCGACGCCAGCGCCGCGGCCCTGCCAAAGGCGGCGGGCGGCATTCTGCTCGGCAAGACGATCACGACCGAATTTGCCAACCGCCATCCCGGCCCGACCGCGAACCCGCATAACCCGGCCTTCACCCCGGGCGGCTCATCGAGCGGCTCGGCCGCGGCCGTCGCCGATTTCATGGTGCCGCTGGCGATCGGTACGCAAACCGGCGGCTCGGTGATCCGCCCGGCAGCTTTTTGCGGCGTCATTGGGTTTAAACCGAGCTTTGGGCTGTTCCCGCCGGCCGGCATGCGGATCAACACCGAGACGCTCGATACGGTCGGCATCATGGCACGCTCAGTCGAGGACATCGCGCTGTTCCGTGCGGCAATGATGGCGATCCCGTATGAGGCTCCGACGATGCCGCAGACACCGCCCCGGCTCGGACTGTGCCGCGGTCCGCATTGGGAGGACGCGCAGCCGGAAGGGCGCGCGGTGCTCGAAGCCGCCGCCGACCGGCTTGCCGGCGCCGGGGCCAAACTCGCCGACACCGCGTTTCCGCCGGAATGCGCCGATGCCGACGAGATCCAGCGCATCCTTGGTGCATTCGAAGGGCTGCGCAACCACATGCCCGAACTCTGGCGCCATGAAACATTGCTGAGCCCAGGGCTGCGTGAGCACAAGATCGAAATCGGCCGCACGCTTACCCTTGATCAGTTTCGCGCCGCCTGCCGCGCGGCGGACAAGGCCCGCGCTGCGACCCGCGAATGGGCCGGCAGTTTCGACGCGATCCTGACCTTGCCGGCACCAGGCCAGGCGCCGCGCGGCTTGGCCAGCACCGGCTCGGCGGTATTCAACGCGCCATGGACGCAATTCGCGATGCCGTGCCTGACCCTGCCCGCCGGCAAGGGATCCGAGGGGTTGCCGGTCGGCATTCAGCTGGTCGGCCGCCGCCACACTGACATGCGATTGCTCGAGGTCGGGCTGTGGGTTGAACGAACGCTGGCGCGAGGAGATGCATTATGAGCGGGGCTGAACGCCTGACCGCGAGCGAGGCCGCGGCCCACCTCGAATCCGGCAGCCTGACGGCCGAGAGCCTGGTCCGCGATTGCCTTGAACGCGCCGAACAACGCAATGCTGTCAAAGCCTGGGTCTGGCTCGACCCCGAGCTGGCTCTCAGCCAGGCGCGCGCGGCCGATCGCGCCGGCCGGCCAGGCCTGCTGAAGGGCGTGCCGGTCGGGGTCAAGGACGTCATCGACACTTACGACATGCCGACCCAGCATGGCTCGCCGGTCTACCGCGGCAACCGGCCCTTTGCCGACGCTGCCTGCGTCGCGCTGGCCCGGATGGCAGGGGGCGTCATTCTCGGCAAGACGGTGACGACCGAATTCGCCAACCGGCATCCGCGCGAAACCGTGCATCCGCATAACCCGGCGCACACCCCGGGCGGTTCGTCGAGCGGCTCGGCCGCGGCCGTCGCCGATTTCCAGGTGCCGGTCGGCTTTGGCACCCAAACCGGCGGTTCAACAATCCGTCCGGCCGCGTTCTGCGGCGTGATCGGCTACAAGCCCAGCTTTGGCGAGTTCAGCCGCGTCGGCATCAAAATGCAGTGCCACAATCTCGATACGCTGGGCCTGATTTGCCGCAGCCTCGATGATCTGTCGCTGATGCGCGCGGCCCTTTTGGTGCAGCCGCGGCGTCCGATCGACCGCGCCGGGTCGGCGCCGCGCATCGGGGTTTGCCGCACCCCGGCTTGGGACGATGCCAGCCCCGACACCCAGGCCCTGCTTGAACACACGGCTGCTCGGTTGTCGGCGGCCGGGGCGGTGGTCAAGGATGTGGCTCCGGCGCCATCCGACATTCTCGATCAGCATCGCCGCGTATTCGAATTCGAAGCGGCGCGCAATTACGCCTGGGAATACGAGGTGCATGGCGACAAGTTGAGCCCGGCGTTGCGCGACGGGCTCTTGAAGCCCGGCCGGGCGCTGCCGTTGTCGGTCTATATCGAAGCAATCGAGAATGCCGAGGCGTTCCGCGCCCGTCTCGATAATCTGTTCGGCGAAGTCGATCTATTGCTGGCGCCAAGCGCGGTCGGCGAAGCGCCCGAGGGTCTCGGCTCGACCGGGGACGCCCGCTTCAACGCGATCTGGACCTTGGCGTGGACGCCGTGTGTCACATTGCCGGCCGGCACCGGTCGCAAGGGCCTGCCGCTCGGCATCCAGCTCGTCGGTGCGCGTTTTCGCGATGAGGCGCTGCTCGACGCCGCGGCCTGGGTCGAGGCCCGACTCGGCTGAGCCGAGCGCGGTGCTTGCCGCGTGCGGGTTCGAAGCCGCATTCTGTCCACACCACCCTCGATCAGACGACAGGAGGAGACGAGATGATCTACGAGCTGCGCATCTATCACTGCGTGCCGGGGCGGTTGCCCGATCTGATCAAACGCTTCGACACGATCACACTGCCGTTGTGGGAGAAGCACCGCATCCGCCAAGCGGGGTTCTGGACCGTCGCAATCGGTCCGTCAAATCAGGACCTCTATTACATGCTGCAATGGGAATCGCTCGAAGAGCGCACGCAGAAATTCGCCGCGTTCCAGGCCGATCCCGAATGGATTTCAAAGCGCGCCGAGACCGAAGCCAATGGCCCGATCGTCGCCTCGATCACCAACAGCATCTTGCAGCCGACCAGCTTCTCGTCAGTGAAGTAGGAGAAGAACGAAATGCTTTACGAGCTGCGCATTTATCACTGCCCGCCAGGACGCCTTCCGGATCTGTTGAAACGGTTCGACACGATCACCTTGGGAATCTGGAAGCGGCATGGCATCGAGCAGGCCGGTTTTTGGACGACCGTGGTCGGCGAGTCGAACCAGACGCTGCATTATCTGCTCAAATGGGAGTCCCTCGCGGACCGCGAGAAGAAATGGAATGCGTTCCAGGCCGACCAGGAGTGGATTACGAAACGCGCCGAGACCGAACGCAACGGACCGATCGTCGCCCGCGTCGAAAACTACATTCTGCAGCCGACCGCATTCTCCGCGGTGAAGTAATCGGCGTTCCCGACGTCGTCAGGGAAGAGCTAGAACCTCGTTGCGTAAATTGGCGTATGGCGTAACCCACCTCAAGGCCGCCATGGCCGTGCTTGTCACAGCCATCCACGGGACGTGGCTCTGGTCGTGGCAACGTGGATGCCCGGCACAAGGCCGGGCATGACGAAGCAGGAGGGGCCGATCCAAAAGTCGGGTACTATGCTAACTTTTGCAACGAGGTACTAATCTTACTGTGTCATTTTCTCATTCATCAGCGGTTGCTGTTGCCGCAGACAGCACGGACACCTGGGCAGCGCGGCGACGAGCCTGCAGGCGAGCTGACGGCGGATGCTTGCGATTGAACTCGGCACAGGCCGCTCAGACCGCACCGGCAGCCCCCCGCGGCTGGAAGCCTGCGGGTAGCACAGGTGTTTCGAGCCGCCTGCGGATGAAACGCTGTTGGGGGGAAAAAGACAGCGCTCGGCAATCAGAAAGCCGTAGGCTGCGATGCACAGGCCGGCATGATGATGAAACCCGCGCCAGTTGCGGCCCTCGTCGTGGCCGAGGCCGAGCTCTTGCTAGAGCTCCTGGTCATCCCGCTCGATCCACCCGCGCGCCTTGGCAACCCGCACGCGGCGCGGCCGCGGCGGGCGCCGGGGCAGATTGGAGAACCAGTACGTGGTTGGCTCTGCTTCGCCATTTGGCCACGCGATCAGCCGCCACTCTTGCGGCCCAGGCTCAGAGCGTTGCGGATCGCGATGGGCCGGGCGGACCCGCACGGCCGCAAAGCGCGCGGCCAGCGCGCCTTGGGTTGCCGCGCGCCAGGTGAGGCTGCGCCAAGCGCGGGCGGGCAGATGCATTGCCAATGTCTTGAGCGTCACCGGCTGAGGCGCCGCATCGCGGTGCAA
>JAFAOB010000377.1 GCA_019238055.1 Alphaproteobacteria bacterium | reverse complement strand
GAGGCGATTGCATGCCGTGAGCGAGGAATTCGGCATTCCCCGTGCGACGCCAAGTTTCGACGCGCTGCTCGCGATGCCGGACCTCGACATCATTGACATCTGCACTCCGCCGGCGTTGCATCTGGAACAGTCGCTGGCGGCACTGATGGCCGGCAAACAGGTGATCTGCGAGAAGCCATTGGCCGGTTCGCTCGCCGACGCCGACCGGCTGATCGCAGCCGAACAGGCAGCGAGCGGTCGGCTATTGCCGGTCTTTCAATACCGCTTTGGCGATGGGCTGCAGAAAGCCAGACACATCATTGCCTCCGGGATTGTCGGCAAACCTTATCTGGCAACGGTGGAGACCGCCTGGACCCGACGTGCGGCCTATTATCATGCCGTGCCTTGGCGCGGGAAATACGAGACAGAGCTCGGCGGAGCACTGGTTTCCCACGCCATCCATGCGCACGATCTGCTGACTTATCTAATGGGGCCGGTTGCTTCAGTGTTCGCGCGCATCGACACCCGCGTCAACGCGGTCGAGGTTGAAGACACCGCAGTCGCGAGCTTGGTTCTGCAGAACGGCGCCCTCGCTTCTTTGTCGGTGACGCTCGGCTCGGCACGAGAGATCAGCCGGTTGCGGCTGTGTTTTGAGCACGTCACTTTCGAAAGCGCGCTATCGCCTTATGCGCCCGGGGAGGATCCCTGGCACATCCTGCCGGCCTCACCCCGCGCAGCCGACGCCATCGACCAGGTACTGGCCGACTGGCGCTTGGTGAGACCGCGTTACATCGGGTTGTTCGCCGCCTATCATACCGCTCTCGAAACCTGCGGCCCATTGCCGGTCACTCTGGCGGAGGCCCGAGCCTCACTGGAGCTGATCACCGCGATATATCACTCCTCGGCGACAGGTCGGAATGTCGATTTACCAATCTCGAAGGACCATCCGAGATATCGGTCCTGGCGACCGAATTGACGGTTCAGCAAAATGACCGCTTGCGGTCCAAGAGGGCCGCGGTCTGCCCTGAAGAATGTCCGATCCGAGCCTGATCAAGCTCGTTATTTCGTGACTGTTGTCCCCGGACCCCGCCAAAGCCTTACGATGAGCTGGGAAGAATTGCACCGGGATGCCAAGGCCCTCGCCCGGCGCCTGCTTGAGCTCGGCCCGTGGAAGGGCATTGTGTCGGTGACGCGCGGCGGACTGGCGCCGACGGCAATCGTCGCTCGCGCGCTCGACATCAGGCTGATCGAAACCGTGTGCGTAATCGGCTACAACCCCGACGAGTACAATCCGCGGCAGGCGGAGGAAACGATGGTCATCAAGCCGCCGACGCATGCCGGCGACGGCGAAGGCTGGCTGGTCATGGACGATCTCGTCGATACCGGCCGCACCGTCCGGATCCTGCGCCAATTGTTGCCGAAAGCGCATTTCGCCGCCATTTACGCGAAACCTCTCGGCCGGCCGTTGGTGGATACCTACGTCACCGAGGTGAGCCAGGACACCTGGATTTATTTTCCGTGGGAAAGCGGCCAGATGGAGCCGATGACTGCACCGGGCACGGGTGGTTGAAACGCTGCGGTCATGCTGTCCTTACCAAGGCTGTATGACCGTCACAGCGGCGTTGCTGCAATCGCTTCGGACTGAAATTGACTCATCATCGGCGCGGCACTGGAAAGAGATGTTACAATATCGGTGTTGTTTGTTACACAGATTTATACGTCCCAATCGATTGAATCCTCTATTACGCTTGGTCACTCCATTTTACAAACTGATTAGACTTGATCATCAAATGATTACAGCGGCTAGGCATCATCCGTTCATCGACGGATGCCACCCTAAAGCTGGTGATTGTGATGGCCGATATTGCGAAGCTACTCGAGCCCGAAATCCCCCGTTTAAGGCGTTACGCACTTGCGCTTAGTCGTGACCCGGTTCGAGCCGACGACCTCGTGCAAAGTTGCCTTGCTCGTGCCGTTGCCAAGCAGCATCTCTGGCAGGAAGGGACCGACCTGCGGGCCTGGCTGTTCACGATATTGCACAATCAGCATATCAACGAGGTGCGGCGCTCGGTGCGCGAAGGCACCGCCGTGCCAGTCGAAAGCGTAGGCTTGTCGGTCAAGGCAAATGCACTCGATAAACTGCAATTGCGTGATCTTGACCGTGCGATGAGCCGGTTGCCTGAAGATCAGCGCCAGGTCATCCTGCTGGTCGGCTTGGAAGGCATGCGTTACGACCAGGTCGCCCAAATACTTGACGTTCCGGTTGGCACGGTGCGTTCGCGCCTGTCGCGCGGACGCGAGATGTTGCGCGTATTAATGGGAATTCAACCAAAGGCTGCTAATCCGCAGGAGGCAGCGTCGCGGCTTCGGCAGCGTAGGATACGCATCAAACTCCGCATTCCCGATCGGCAGAGCGCCGCTGACATGGAGGACATTAGGGTCGACCCTCGATCGGGGTTCGGCCCCATAGTCACCACGAACACCCGGGTACCAGATCGAAACCGACCATACAAAGATATGCGAACTCCGCCGCTTAAGACGGCATAGGCTTGCTGCCAGCCCGAGATTATTTCGGGTAGATGCGCTCGTACACGCCGGGTGAGCCTTCGTCGTGCCGCAGATTTGGCGACATTCGCCTCGTCCACGGGTTGCTCGACCGTGCCCGCGCCCAAGCCTCGCTTTCCGAAACCCGCGGATGCTCGAACTCGTAGAGGGTCAAGTATTTCGGCTGGCCCTCGACGGCGATGTAACGGCGCGCGCCGAGACATCCAGGAACCGTGAGATAGCCTGGGATATAGACGGTATTATACCAGGCGTTGAATTCCTCCTCGACGGCGCCCGATACATCGATCCGTCCCATCTGCAGGGCCGGCGGCATCTCGGCCGTCTGTTCGATCGGATGGGTATGCACCGGAAAGATCTGACGATAGGCATTGCGCAGAAAATTGCGCCCGATCCGGCTGGTTCCGGTCTTTTGCCGCGCCGCTGAGGGCTGGTATTTGAGCGAGTCGAGATAGGCCGAACTGCGCAGCACGTTGTGGTCTTCCAGCTCATAAATCGCGAGATATTTTGGCCCGCCCCTGACCGCCGAATACCGCCCTGCGCTCAAAAAGCCGGGAATCTGCAGCAGTCGCGGAATATGTTCCTCATTGTACCAACGGTTGAATTCGGCCTCGAATTCGGGGTCGACATCGGTCCATACCATCAGCAACCCGGTTCCACGCGTCTTGGCCATCGTTCCCTCCTCGACGAGCCGAAAGTTGACCCGCGAAGCCTAGCACGGGACGGTTCCGGTGCAACGCGCGAGCAATGGCGGCAATATTGAAGAGCGTGTAGGACGAGCCGGACCACAAACGAGTTCGCAGTTACAGCGGCAGCTTGGGGCTGAGGATGAGCTATTGCGCTGCCTCGACGGAAGGCAGCGGTGCCGCAAGATCGGGCAGGGTTCCGATTTCCGCCAACTGTCGATAATCCGAAATGATTTCCGCAACCGGGCCGATCGTCACGGTGCGCCCTTGGTGCAGCAGGATTCCGCGGTTGCACCACCGCTCGACCAGCTCCAATGAATGCGATGCGAGAACGAGGATGCTCGAGGTGCGGACAAAGGCTTCGACCCGGCGCTGCGCCTTGTCGAGAAAGTGCGCATCCCCGGCGGTGAGCCACTCGTCCATGATCAAAATATCGGGTGGAACGCAGGTCGAAGCGGCAAAGGCAAGGCGGATCATCATACCGGCCGAATAGGTCCGCACCGGCATATCGAGATAGTCTCCAAGTTCGGTGAACTCTGCCACCTCGGCCGCGCGCTCGCGCATTTCATACGGGTGAATCCCCATATACATGCCGCGCAGAATGATATTTTCGCGCCCGGTGGCGTCGAGGTTGAGGCCGACTTGGATGTCGAGCAGCGAAGAAACTTTGCCGGAAGAGGCAAATCGCCCGTGGGTCGGCTCATAGATTCCGGCGAGGACTTTGAGCAATGTCGTTTTTCCGGCGCCGTTGAGCCCGATCACGGCAAACCGTTCGCCGTCTCCGATTTGGAAGCTGACATCGGTCAGAGCCAGCACATTGATGCGATCATGCGCATCGCGTCCCAGATTTCCGCGGGTCGAGGAGGCGAGCAGCAGCTTTTTGAGCGAGCGGCTGCTCGCCTGGTAGATCGGAAATTCGACCGAAACGCCGCGCAGGCGCAGAAACGACATCGCGATCAAACCCAAAACGCAATGCGGGCGCGAAAGCGGGCGAAAAAGGCAAAACTCGCAGCGCAGCCGACCACCGTTATCCCTAGCAGGATCGACCAGGAATAGCGCTCGGTCGGCTGGCCAAGCAGCGGTGCGCGCAATACGTCGATTGCTGCGTAGATCGGGTTGATCTCAGCCAACCACCGATTTCGTCCAAGCCCGTCAGCCGGCCAGAAAATCGGCGTCATAAAAAACACGACCTGAACTATGCTGGCAACGATCGGCGGAACATCACGGAACCGTGCCGAGATCATGCCAAAAAGAATGCTGATCCACACCCCGTTTAAGATGATCAATCCCAGCCCCGGCCCAAGCTCAAGCAATCGCAGCCAGGTGATCGGCTGCGGGAACATCATCAACACGATCGGCACGATCACGAAATTGTGGCCTAAAATCAGCAGGTTGCGATAAACGAGCCGGTAGGCGTGCAGCGAGAACGGAAGCCTGACCTGCTGAATAATTCCCTGCACCGAATAAAAGGTGGTGCAGCCCTCGGTAATCAGCCCCGAGGCGAATTGCCAAAACACCAACCCCGCGGCCAGCAGCGGAAGATAAGTCTGCAGCGGGGTGTGAAACAGCTTCGCGTAGATGAAGCCCATCGACGCGATCATGACCCCCGTCGTAACCGTTTGCCAAAACGGGCCGAGGATCGATCCGCGGTAGCGCAGTTTGAGGTCCTGGTGGGCGAGTGTCGTCCACAGCCAGCTCTGGGACAAGCCTTCGAGGAGATCGACAAGCGCGGCAGATGTGCGGCTCGCTCGTTCGACCGGTCCGGCATCGGTTGCCGTGTTGGCACTGAACGTCGCCGGAAAGGTTGTCATCGGAGGGCTGGGCCTGGTCTCACGGTCCCGGAGATCGATGTCTTTTGTCAGCGTCATCAGTTCACGATCCCACGGATGATGTGCGCCAGCCGCGGTGCCAGCGCCCGCAGACTGTACTTTGCCTCGACAAGCCGGCGCCCAGCGGCTCCAAGCGCTTCGGCCCCGCGGCGATCGCTCAGGATGCTCGACAGCGCGGCAACCCATTCGGCCTGCGTCGCCGCCGCCAGCCCGACATCACCCTGCGCCAGCACATCCTTGTTCATGCCCACCGGCGAGGCGACGCAAGGGCGCCCGGCAGCCAAGTACTGCAACATTTTAAAGCTGCATTTGCCGCGTTCCCACGGGCCGTCATCGAGCGGCATCAACCCAACCGACAACGAAGCGAGAAAGCCGGCTTCAGCCGGCATGGACCAAGGCACATAGCGGATCGGCAGCCCATCCAGGCGGGGCGGCTGGTCACAGCAAACCGCAATCGACAGGTTCGGGAAGCGGCGGACGAGTTCGGTCATGGCCGGCCCGATGGTTTCGAGATACCGCAAGTTCCCGCGGGACCCAATCCAGCCGATACAGGGCTGCTCGGGCAACGGCCTGACATTGCAGCAATCGATATCGACCGCGGTCGGCAGGATTTCGACCCGCGGGTTCCATCGGCGCCATGCCTCGGCGAGCCAATCATTACCCACGATGATCAGGTCCGCGCGCTTAGCAAGCTGCTTGGCCGCCCGTGCGCCGCGAAAAAGATGAATAGCGTCGTCGATATCGAGCAGCCGCGGTCGTCGGGTCAGGCCTTCAAGAGTGTAAAAGGTCGAGATCATTTCGCGGTGCAACAGGGTGATATCGGCGCCCCACCCGGCGACAAGCTGTGGCACTCGCTGGGCAAGCGAGCCGACAAGCCAAGCCGGGCGCTGCCACTGTCTTGCGGGAGGATAGGAACCCAGGCCTGGGCCGAATTCGGCGACATCGATGCCCTCGGCTGCGAGTGGCGCAATATATTGACGCACACGGAAGCGGGCCGACAATGCCTTGGCGCCGCCGGTAAACGCCGCGACGCGGATGGCACGACCATGTGCGGGGCGGCCTGCCGCCGCTTGGCGTGTCGCCGCGCGCAAACCACCGATATTCTGTACCGTCCCGACTCTGGGCGGCGATCCGCCCGCAAGATTACGCTTGGCCATTGCCGCGGCATCATTGAACCGTCTCATATCACGCCCAAGCGCGCCAGCAATGCCGGCGGCGATACCCGTGATCGCAGGGTCCCGCGACGGCAAAAATAGGCGAGAATCTCCCGAGCGTGTTCGGCATCATCCCCCACCCACCCACCGACAATGTTCTCTATTTGATGAAGCGGATATTGGCCGCGATAGACAAGGTCCTTTTTCAGAAATGGAAACTCGGTGAACTTCAACAATACCAGATTAGCAGCGTTCATTGTATTCGACCTGGCCAACAATTCCGTGATCTCGTGCCTTAGAAAACCAGATGCGATGTCTTCTTGAATCGGCTGAACAAAGGTAAGACGCCGGATTGTGTCCAGATGGTCCTGATATTCCTGGGGCCGCAACAGCTGTAACAAGCGATCCACCGCCTGCGCCATGGGGCCGTCGAAGATCAGATCGAGCACCATGTTCTGGGTATATAATAAATACGGCTGAAACCCGCAGCGCATCAGATGTTGCGAGAGGGCGATCTCCCCTTTGTTGATGCAATGCAAGCGATACGACAGCGGCTTATATCCGCGCCAAAAGCCCTGAAACGCGGCAGAGTTGAACACAACACCCGATATCGCAAAGAACCAGCTCTGCACGTGATAACAAGGAAAGCATGTCTCGGTAATGCCGATATAGTCATCGCTGATCTGCCGGATGCGTTGCAGCAGCTGAGTGAGGGCAGAAGGCCGAATAAATATGCTATCGTTACAGTAGACAACTTGCCGGATCGGTACACTCAACCGCGAAAGGAATTCGGTACCCCATTTGTACGCGCCAAAATCGCGACCGCCGGTCGGCTTGTTGATGACGGTATGACAGTGAGGCAGAAACGCTTGGATCAATTCCCCGGAGCAGCTCCCGTCATTGACCAGGATCACATTGTAGCCCTCATTGCGTATCTGCATCAGGAATGTCACCAAATTGTTCGAAATCTGATTTCTTTGATAAATGGCAAAGATGCACCATAGCTCGGTATTCAATAAAGTGCCGGCTTCAGTATGAAGGCCTTGGCTGCGCCTGATGTTGGGTGATTCGATGAAAATATAAATAAGAGAGTAATAGCTCGCTGCGATACCTCGGCAGATAAATTCAACCAGACTCCGCACGACGCGGTAGATCCGCGATCGGCTTTTCATCAAATTACCGCCCCCAAAACTGTCGGTCAAGGCCGATCATCTGGCCCGCATTCCATCCGATCAAAACCGAATATTTCCAGCGATAAAACCAAAGGAGCGATCAGCATTCGCTCTGACCCGATGATCGGAAACATAGCCTGGTAATTGATTGGCACGGCACGCACGGCTCGACTTTTTGCCGGCTCTGATCGGGATCGGTTCGCTCAGATGTTATCCGCGATGCGCATGGACACAGGATTGTCACGAATTCTCGGATAAAACAAATGCAGGGATTGTCGCAACAGGTAGCGCCGCATCCGGCCCGCCGGCGATTCGGGGTATCGCCGGAACACGCCGACGGTATCGCCCCACGGCGCGCTGCCGGGATCGGGGTCTTCCTGCCAATCGGTCGAGACTTCCAGGATTTCGACACCGGACCATTTGGCGAGCGCTTTGAATCCATCGGGATAGAACCGCCAGCAATCGACCGGATAGCGATGCTCGGGACCACGCGAGGGTGCGAGCAAAAAAATCAGCCCGCCTCGCTTGACGATGCGGCAGATTTCGAGCCACCCCAGCCAGAAATATTCCATGTGCTCAAAGGCCTGGCCGTAGATGACGAGGTCGACGCTTTCGCTCGCCAGCGGATAGCGATAGGGTTTGCGCGCGACAATATCGACCCCCGGTCCGGGTTCCATATCAACGCCGATATAGCGCCAACCCGGAAACAGGTGTCGGTAGGTCCCGTTCACATCCATGCTGCCGATATCGGCAAGGATACCGGCGCGGGTCGCATAGCGCGACAGTAAATCCTCGACGTGCCGAAGGGAACTCTGATGCATGTCTGCTCAGTTCGGTGAGTCTCTAGGGCCTGTCCTCAATTGAGCCAAATGACTGACGCGGCGAGATAAATGGCGGCGAGGAAGTTGCGGCTGGTCTTGTCGTAGCGCGTGGCGATGGCGCGAAACTGCTTGAGCCTGGCGAAGAAGTTCTCAATCAGATGGCGCGC
>JAFAOB010000374.1 GCA_019238055.1 Alphaproteobacteria bacterium | reverse complement strand
GCGCGCCATCTGATTGAGAACTTCTTCGCCAGGCTCAAGCAGTTTCGCGCCATCGCCACGCGCTACGACAAGACCAGCCGCAACTTCCTCGCCGCCATTTATCTCGCCGCGTCAGTCATTTGGCTCAATTGAGGACAGGCCCTAGCGGCGAAGGGGCATCTGCTTATAGACTCACTGCAAAACAACAGGGGAGGAGGCTCGAGAGTGATGTCCAGAAAGGCAATTCCGCTGATGCCACTGCTCGGCCACGACGGCACCGCGCGCGGCGCCGGGCCGTGATCAGGCTGCTATCCGAGGCATTGACCCTGGGCTTTATCAGCCGCTGACCCGACGTACTTGCAGAGGCTCCGTCTGTGTCCAATTCTCCCGTTTCCCTTTCGGTCGTCAGCCTGTTCATGCATGCCGACATCGTGGTCAAGAGCGTGCTGTTGTTGCTGCTCGCCGCCTCGGTGTGGAGCTGGGCGGTGATCATCGACAAATTATGGCGACTTGGCGCCGCGAGCCGCTCGGCGCGAGCGCAGGAGGCGCGGGTTGCCGCGGCGCAGGGCGCATCCGACCTGATGGCGCCATCGGGCCGACCCGGCAGCGGCGACCCGGCCGGCGCTGTCCTGCTCGCCGGCTGGGCTGAAAGCAGCGAAGCGGGGTGGGAAGCACCGGAGACTCAAAGCGAGCGGCGCGAGCGCATCGAACGGGCAATGCGCCTCGCGTTGAGCACCGAATTGCGCCGGCTCGAAGCCCGCCTGCCGTTTCTCGCGACCTTGGGTTCGGCCGCACCCTTTATCGGGCTGTTCGGCACCGTGTGGGGGATCATGCGCAGCTTTACCGGCATCGCCGCCGCCAACAACACCAGTTTGGCGGTTGTGGCGCCGGGTATCGCCGAAGCCTTGTTCGCCACCGCGATGGGCCTTGCCGCGGCAATCCCGGCGGTCGTCGCCTACAACAAGATCACCGTCGATCTCGGCCGTTTTGCCGGACGCATGAACGGTCTGATCGGGCGTTCGAGCAATATCCTCTCACGCGCATCGGCGAAGGGCTGAGTCGTGGCGATCGTAACGCGGCCCACCGGTGAGAACGGTGGCGAGCAGTATCAGCCGCTGGCTGAAATTAACGTGACGCCGATGGTCGACGTCATGCTGGTGCTGCTGGTGATTTTTATGGTCACCGCACCGCTATTGATGGTCGGCGTACCGCTTGATCTGCCCAAGACGCGAGCGGCCGCGATCACCGAGCACAAGGACCCGATCATCCTCAGTCTCAACCGCGGCGGCGAGGTCTTTATCGGCGACGACAAAGTGGCAGCCGGCGATCTCGAACCGCGTCTCGCGGCGCTTGCGGCCGAAGACCCCAAACGCATCGTCTTTGTCCGCGGCGACAAGACGATAACCTACGCGCAGCTGATGGAGATGTTGAGCCAGGTCAATCGCGCCGGCTTTCTGAAGGTGTCGTTGGTCGCCGAGGCATCCGGGTCGAAGTGAGCGGTTTCAGGACGCCGCTGGTCCTGTCGCTGGCGGCCCACGCTATCATCTTGGCGGTGCTGTTGTTGCTGCCGACGCCGGCGCCGCCAGCCGGATCATTGCCGCCGGCCGGCGGGATCGAGGTCGCCTTCGCACCGTCGTTGCCGCAGCCGCCGGTCAAGGCCAAACCGCCGCCGCCTCCGCAACCTCCTCCACCGCTGGTAGCCGCGATCCAACCGCCACCGCCGGCTCCCGAGGCGGCGGTCGTCGTTCCCGAACCATTGCTGCCGCCGCCGCCCAAGCCCCGGGTTCCACCGCCGCATCGGGAGATGGTTCGCCGCATCGAGCGGCCGGTGGAACGCCTCGAGCGGCAGCCCCGAGCCTTTGCTGCCGCCCCGCCGGTGCCGCCGATGCGGCTTTATCCCGCCGCGCCGACACAGCAGGCGATGCTGCCACTGGCGCACGTTCCCGCACCAGCTGCATCAGCGGCGGTCAACCCGGGTTATGCCTCTCTGCTCAGCGAGTGGCTCAACAGCCACAAACGCTATCCCGAAAGTGCGCGCGAGCGCGGCGAAGAAGGTCGCGCCGTGCTTCGCTTTGCGGTCGAGCGCAGCGGCCGAGTCACCAACTTCGCGATTGTGAAAAGCTCGGGGTTTCCCGATCTCGATGCCGGGCTCGAGGAGATGATGCGCAGTGCGGTATTGCCGCCGTTTCCGGCCGACATGCCGCAGTCGAGCATCAGCGTCTCGGTGGCTATTCGCTTCAGTCTCGAGCGCTGAGTGGCCGGCCTCGCCGATCGGGATGCCCCGCTACAAATTCGCCTGGACCGTCTGTCCCGGCTCGACATAGGCCCGGTCCCAATTCGACCACTGCCCATAGACCGGCTGCTCGGGATCTCGATCGCGCCGCCAGCACACTTCGTAACCGGGCGGCACATCGATAATTCTGGTGGCGTTGTTGGGCAGCACAAAGTCCAGGGTCGAGGCATAGCCGGGCCCGCGCGATGCGCAATCCGGGTTCGATGTGATCACCGCCTCGACATTGGTTGGACCGAAATGCGGATTGTTGAGCAGCAAGGCTCCCGGCGGCGGAGGCTTCTGCGGCGCGCACGCCGCGAGACAACCAAGCACGACAGGCAACAGAATCATTCGCACAGACTTGTTCTTTTGGTCGGCGAGGATTGCGGCTCGGCCGACACGGGAGATGAAAACGCGCAGCAAAACGAGGCCCCCGCTCTCGCGCGACAGTTTGGTCAGTGGCAGCTGGCTTTCTACGGGAATGCGGGCGGCGACACAATCGATCGCGAGAGGCGAGGGCGAGGGCGGCTCAGGTGCCGCCGAGGAACTCTCGCGTCCAGCGCTGGTAATCGTCGGCGCGGGTGACCCGCCGCATTAATTCGGGTGAGGCGATGTTCTTGAGATCACGTGGAGCCACACCTTCGCGCAGCGCCTTCAAGGTGTCGTAAACCGCCTGCACCGCTGCCGAGAACGGGGCGTGAGTCTGCAGGGCGACACGCACGCGATGCGCTGCCAGCCATTCGAGGTCGCCGAGCTGACCGCTGCCGCCGCCGAGAATCAACGGAATCGTGATCGCCGACGACACCGCTTCGACAGCCTCGACGGTAACCCCTCCGGCAAGAAAGATCGCGTCGACCCCGGCTGCTTCATAGGCCTTGGCGCGCTTGATCGCCTCGTCGGCATTGGCGATCGCGAGCGCACTGGTCCGCCCGGCAATCACCAGGTTCTTGTCCTGGCGCGCCGAAAGTGCCGCCCGCATTTTGCCGACCCCTTCCTCGACCGAACTCAAGCGCGGCTTGCCATCACTGCCGTAAGGTCGTGGCAGCACCGTATCTTCGATCGACATCGCGCAAATGCCGGCGGTCTCGAGTTCTTCGACGGTGCGGCGCACATTGAGCGCATTGCCATAGCCATGATCGGCGTCGACCAGCAGCGCCAGATTGCCGGCGCGGCAGATGCGGTTCGCCTGGGCAGCAAATTCGGTCAGAGTCAAAACGACGAGGTCGGGAGCGCCGAGCACCGACATCGACCCGATCGAGCCCGAGAACATCCCGACTTCGAAGCCGAGGTCCTCGGCGATCCGTGCCGAGATCGCGTCATACACGGAGCCCGGATGCACACAGCGGTTTCCAGAAAGAATCGCGCGAAAGCGCTCGCGCCGCTCGGTCCAATTCATGATGTCATGTCCTCGGAAGATCTGACGGCTAGGCGTTGGGCTTTGCTGTTTTTCAGTTGCCCAGGGAAGCTTATCATGGGCCAACCGGGGAGATGGAGGAATCAAATCATGGAAAAGCGGATAGCGGTAATCGGCGCCGGCGCGATCGGCGGCTATACCGGCGGCCAGCTCGCGCATAACGGGTTCGATGTGACTCTGATCGATCCGTGGCCCGAGCATATCGAGACGATCCGCCGCGATGGGCTGGCGCTCGAAGGCATGACGCAGGAGGAATTTGTCTGCGCCCGGCCCAAAACCATGCACCTGACCGAAGCGCAAGGGCTCGCCAAGCAGAAGCCGATCGATATCGCGATGGTTGCGGTCAAGTCATACGACACCGAATGGGCGACCCGATTGATCGCCCAGTATCTCGCTCCCGACGGCTATGTCGTGTCATTGCAGAACTGCATGAACGAAGAGCGGATCGCCGGAATTGTCGGCTGGGACAAGACGGTGGGCGCCATCCCGGCCTTGCTCGGCGCCGAGCTCTATGCCCCCGGCCGCGTGCGCCGCACCGCGGCGCGTGGCGCCTCCCCCTACGAGGTATACCGGGTTGGCGAGGTCCACGGCCGCATTACCAAGCGGCTCGAAGAACTAACAGCGATGATCGCCACGATCGACACCGTCAAGGCAACGACGAATCTTTGGGGTGAGCGCTGGTCGAAATTGTGCGTCAATGGCATGGCGAACGGTGTCGCCGCCGCAACCGGCATGTCTGGCAACGAGATGAACCGCGACGAGAAGATCAGGCGCCTCAGCATCCGGCTCGCAGGCGAGGGCGTGCGCGTCGGACAGGCGCTCGGCTACCAGCTCGAACACATCCGCATGCATGAGCCCGAAACCCTCGCACGCGCCATGGAGGGCGATCGGGCCGCGCTCGACGAGATCGAAACGCAGATCATGGCGTCGCTGAACTCGAACACCCGCAGCGATCTGGCACGTCCGTCGATGGGCCAGGACATGTACAAAGGCCGGCGCACCGAGATCGATTTCATCAATGGGGTGATCGCGGCGAAGGGCGCCGAGATCGGCGTGCCGGCTCCGACGCATATGAAGTTGATCGCTGCAGTCAAGGAGGTCGAGTACGGCAAGCGAGCGGCGGCACCGGAAAATCTACACGGAATCTGATCGCCGCCGCCGGTTCGACCCCGCCTCTAGTGACCGCGCGTGGGCCAAGGTTGCAAAATTCACAACCACTTGGCCCAGCGCAGCAAATGGTAGGGGCGTGCCGGGTCGATGGATGACACCAACCCCCATAGAGCGGCTTATTTGACCAGCTCTACCTACCCAAACCGCTGGCTTGCGATGAATTTGTCATTGAGCCGGCGTCTTCAGTATCGGGCGGCGCGCTGGATCCCATGCCGGCCCCGGAATTTTCGGTTAGCGCCTCAAAGGTTTGTGCGTCGAGCAATGCCGTCCGGCCTAGACCATTGGTCCTTTGGAACTGTTCAAGCGCGCGCTTGGTCTCCGGACCCAGAATGCCATCGAGCGATCCCTTATAGAGTCCCCTACTGCGAAGCTCCAGCTGTGCCAGCGAATATCGTCTTTTCGAAGTTGCGTTTGCACCCAGTAACTATTGTATGGAAGGTCACCGCCAGGCTGCACAGTTTGTGGTACAGCAGCTGTACTTTCAAGGGTTACCGCGTTTCCAGCATCCGCCGCATAATTCAGTGCGGCACCCCCTATACCCAGAGCTAGTACCGAAGCGGTGCCCAGGATCAATTTTCGGATCAATCGCCTCATCGTTTACCTCCGTGCCATTTCCTTGGCGATCGCCGAGGTGCACATAGATGAACGCCAATCCGGGTGTACAACGGCTAACGCCAAGCGATCGAAACAGATGAGTTATCTACTTATCGGAACATAAGGAATGGCGAACGGTTCCGAGATTGGGGCCGATTATTGGTTGGACACTTTTAGGACACATGTTGCGCGGTCCCCTTCTGAAAGCGATTGTTGCCTGCTTAGCCGTTCCTAACCAAAGATAGTGGAAAGCTCTACGAGCATAGAGTGGCGCGATACTCATAAACTTTCTCGGGAGCAATGCATGCATGCTTCGCAGAAGCTCCGAATCCTGCACCAAACCAGCCTAGATCGCTACCAAGTGATTGTCAGTTTGCCATCACGCATTTCGTAACTTTGCAGACGGTTGAGGAAACTCATCCCCAGCAATGACATATCGAGGTTTTCGATCACTGCGGCGGGAACGTCGGCGATGGCGAGCTGGCCGAGCCGGACTTCGCGCAGCGTGACCGTCGCCATACGCACCTCGCCATTGGCGGTGCTTGCCCGCTCGCTAAAAGCAAGCTGCCGTGGGCTGAAGCCCGCGGCGCGCGCGTCGACCGGGGTCAATGTGACGAGGCCAGCACCGGTATCAACGAGAAAACGTATCGGGGCGCCGTTGACGATGGCATCGAGCACGACCTGACCGTGGCCGTCTATCGGATAGGCTAGCCGGTTGACGCCAGCCGCTGCCGGCGGCTCGGCCGGGCTCGCAAAACGTCTTGCGATGCCGGGTTTGGCTTTATCGAGGGAGGGCAGCCAACGGCCGCCATTGATCACTGCGACCGACAAAACGGCCACGCCGAACCACAGTGCTGCCCAGCGCAGAGCCCAGCCGATCATGCCGCATCCCGTCCGGCTTCCTCCGTCAACTATCGAGTGAACCCCTTAACTTTCGGTTAACAGTCCATGAGGTTTGCGCGTCGGGTGTGTTCGCGTCGGGAGGTCCTCAAAGCGTCACCAGGCGGCGGCCCAGCCGTCGCGACGCGGGTCGGAGCCGGCGAGCAACATGCTATTGGCCGCGTCGCGGCGGATGATCTCAACGCTGCACGGGCCATCGAGATCGCCGACCGTGTTGAGAATGTGGCCGCGCCGCGCCAGTTCGCGGCGGACGGCTTCCGGAAAGCGGCGCTCGATGACGAGTTCGCTCGGCCCTTCGTGCGGCCAGTTGGCGTATTGGCCGGAAACGTGCGAGGTCCAGCGCGGCATTTCGGCCGCCTGCTGCGGGTCGAGTCCGCAATCGATCATCGCGGTCAGGACTTGCAGATTGATCTGCACCTGGTTATCGGCGCCCGGAGTGCCAAAGACGCACCACAGCTGCCCATCCCTCAAAACGATTGGCGGGTTCATCGTGTGGCGCACACGGCGACCGGGGGTAAGGCGGTTCGGGTGGCCTAGCTCGAGGTGCCAATAGGCCATGCGATTGTTGAGCAGGATGCCGGTGTCGCCAGCGATGATGCCGGCGCCAAAACCGCTGTTGATGCTCTGGATACCGGAAACCGCGTTGCCGGCCCCGTCAGCGGTGCAGAAGTAAGTGGTGTCACCCGCCGCATGCTGCGCATAGGATGTGGGGGCCGCACGATGCATATCGATACGAGCGGCAAGTTCGGCTGTGTATTCGGGCGACAGCAACCGTTCGAACGGCGCTTCGAGCGAGCGCGGATCAGCCCCCCAGCGCTCGCGATCGGCGAAGGCAAGCTTTTTGGCTTCGACCTGGGCATGCACCCGATCGGCGGATAACACGTCCAGGCCGGCGAGGTCGAGATGTTCGAGGATCTTCAATTCCTGCAGCAGCACAAAGCCGGTCGAATTGGGCGGAGCTTCGAGCACGGTGTATCCGCGATAATCGATCGCAAGCGGCGCTTGCTCCTCGGCGGTGAATTGCGAGAGATCGATGGCAGTAACCAGGGCACCGACGGCGTTGAGGCCGGAGGCGAGGCGGCGCGACAGAGGGCCGCGGTAAAAGGTATCGGCGCCATCCGCGGCGATTTCTTCAAGCGTATGTGCAAGGTCGGGTTGGACGATCGGCGCACCCAGCGGCGGCGGTCGGCCGTCCTTGAGAAACAGCGCTGTCGTGCGTGGATCGACCAGCAGCGTCGGGCGATACTCCTCGGCGAAATGGCAATAGGCGCGGGTCGCACCAAAGCCGTTGCGCGCGAGATCGATGGCCTCGGCGCAGAGATCATGCCACTGCAGCCGGCCAAAGCGGCGATGCATCAAATCGAGGGCGGCGAGCATTCCCGGGACCGAGACCGACAATGGCCCGGTGCGCGGAATCCCGCCCATATAGCGCTCGGGGGTCGCGGCGGCAGGAGCCGAACCGGTACCGTTGAACACGATCGCACGGCCGCTCGCGGCGTCGAAGACCTGGTAAAACGCATCGCCGCCGAGCCCCGACATCATCGGCTCGACAACTGACAGGGCAAGCCCGGTCGCAACCGCGGCATCGGCTGCATTGCCGCCGGCGCGCAGGGCCAACAGTCCCGCCTGGACCGCGAGCGGGTGATTGGCCGCCACCGCTCCTCGCCGGCCGATGATCAGCGGCCGATAAGCACGCAACTCGACACTCACATTCGTTCTCCGCGATTGCCCACCAGGCGCATAATATCTAAAGAAGCCGGCGGGAGGGAGCATGGGCGAACCGTTCGGTAGAATGCGATGCGTGGCGTACTGTGCCGCGATCGTCACGCTGTTGCTGCTCGTCGCCGGTTGTGCCGCCAGCAGCCCCGACGGCGATTCCAATAATAATCGCAACAGCGGCTTTTACGGCGGCGTGGTCGGCGCCCCACCATGAGAGCGACTAAGGCAACAAAGACGAGCTGCGGGGTTATCGTCGGCGACGGCGAGTATATCCTGCTGGGTCACGCGAGCCGCTCGCCGCGCTGGGACATTCCGAAAGGCGAGGCTGAACCGGGCGAAGACTTTGCAACCGCCGCCGCCCGCGAACTACACGAGGAAACCGGGCTGTCTGTCGCACCTGCCAATCTCACCGCGCTCGGCGTGCATCCCTATCTGCGCGGCAA
>JAFAOB010000354.1 GCA_019238055.1 Alphaproteobacteria bacterium | reverse complement strand
GCGCCATCGTCGCCCGGTAATTGGCGGCGATCCGATCACGCCCCTTCTGCAGCAGCTCGTCGCTCATCTCGATCAGCGTGACCGGAATCCCGGCATTGGCAAAACACATCGCGATACCGCCGCCCATCGTGCCGGCGCCGAGCACCGCCGCACGGGCAATTGGCCGCGGCTCGGTACCCGCCGGCATGTCGGGCACCTTTGCCGCCTCGCGTTCTGCGAAAAAGATGTGGCGCTGCGCCTTCGACTGATCGCCGGTGACGAGCTTGCGAAACAGCTCGCTTTCGCGCCGCAGACCTTCATCAAAGGGCAAGGTGAAGGCATTGCGCACCGCCTCGACGCAAGCCGCCGGCGCCTCGCGACCGCGCAAGCGGCGGGTCAGCGCCGCCGCGGTCTCGTCGAACGAACGGGAATCCGCTTGTGCTACCGCGAGCTTGTCGTCGCGGTCGCGAATGCGCTGCAATGGGCGCTTTTCCGCGACGACACGGCGGGCAAAAGCGACCGTCCCGGCCGTCAGATCCCCCTCTGTGATCTCGTCGATGATCCCATCACTGCGCGCTTCCGTGGCGCCGATCGGATCGCCGGTCACGATCATGCGCAGGGCCTTTTCCGGACCGACGAGGCGCGGCAGGCGCTGGGTCCCGCCTGCGCCCGGCAACAGGCCGAGCTTGACCTCAGGCAGGCCGACGCGGGCCGCTGGCGTCGCAACCCGAAAATGGCAAGCAAGCGCCAATTCGAACCCGCCACCCAGCGCCGTGCCATGCAATGCCGCGATGACCGGTTTCGGCATCGCCTCGATTTGCGCAATGACCTCACCGAGACTTGGCGGCTGCGGCGGCTTGCCGAATTCGGTGATGTCGGCGCCGGCGAAAAAGGTGCGGCCGGCGCAGGCGATGACGACGCCATCGATCGATGGATCGTCTTGCACCCGCCGCAACGCTTCGGCCAACCCGGCCCGCACTTCGTGCTTCAGCGCGTTGACCGGCGGATTGTCAGCAGTGACGACCGCAATCCCGCCCGCGGCTTCCGCCGAGGCCGGCTCGCGCCGCAGATCGACGCTGGCGTTGATATTGCCCATGTGGGATCCAACCCTTACCCGAGCGGCAAGATTAGCCGGAACCGCGTCGCTGATGAAGGGGCCGCGAGCCGCGCCTAACCTGCGATATTCGCGGCAAACGCACGGATCAGATTCGTGACGGTCGCACGCGGATCGGCGGCACGCATGACCTCGCCCATGACGGCAATCCCGGCGGCCCCGGCGCTGCGGCAAAGACCGGCGTTCTGCGCTGTGATGCCGCCTAGCGCCAATACCGGACCCAACGCCGCCGCGGCCGCTTTGGCGAGGCCATCGAGACCGATCGCCGGGCCGTAACCGGGCTTGCTCGCGGTCAAAAACACCGGGCTTATCGTTACGTAATCGGCCCCGGCGCCCAGCTGCGCGGCCGCTTCGGTGGCGGAGTGCGCCGAAGCGCCGATCAGCGCACGGGGCGCCCGCATGCGCGCGGCATGCGGGTCGCTGCTGCCGGGCAGATGCACGCCATCGCCGCCGACTGCGACGACCGCGTCGACATCCTCATGCGCGGTTACCACGGCCCCGTAACGATGTCCAAGCGCGACCAGCGCCGCGAGCAGGGTGCGCCGTTCGGCTGCCGGCAAATCCTTTTCGCGCAGGCTGAACCAGCGGCAGCCGCCAGCAAACACTGCCTTGGCGACCATGAGGATCGGCCGGCGCGACTGGCTGCGATCGGAGATGACCAGAATGGGCGGGTCGGGTAGTTTCATCGCAGTAGCCACTACGGGTGTGGTGGCCCGAGCAATAGATCAGCCAAAACTGTGACCCGGATAATGGCCTCGCCGGGTTGGGCGACCGGCGCCGCCATCGCCGCAAAGCGCGGCATCGGTTGCCCGCCGGTCTCGGCATTGCCGACGCGCAGATCGCGATAGCGCAGCACCGAGAGATGAACCCGGTCGGCGACCGAGGATGCGCGCTGCGCGAGCCCGGCCAGTGCCTCGGCCGTCAAATCCTCCTCGGCGCCGCGCACCGCCTCGGGCGAGACCTCGTAGGTCATTGACGACATCAGCAATCCGTCGGATTGCAATGTTCCGGCAAGCTGCAGAACGGCGTCGGCGGCCTTGCCGGTCAGAATCAGCGACTGGCTCGCGCGCCACCGACGAGGCGCGTTTTGCGGCTGCTCTTCATTGACCTCATAGTTTCCGGTCTCGACTTCGACGCCCTGCACTTGACGGGCGCGTTGCAGCGCTGTCGCCATGCGGCGGTTCACCGCCGCCTGCAGTGCCAGCGGATCTGACCCGGTCTCTTCCACACGCAATTCGACACGGAGCAGATCGCGCATGAGTCTGCGCTCGGCGGTTTGGCTCAGATGCAGGACGGTCGGCGACGGCTCGGCCGGCTGCGCGGCTGCTGGCAGCGGGGCGAGCAGCAGAAGACCGAACAGCACAACGCCCCTCCCCCCCTTTTCACCGTTGCCCCCCTTTTCACTGTTGATCGACATCGGCGCCCTCACACGCGAGAGCAGACCCAATCTTCGAACCGCGCTGCCCTTTGCCATTCGCTCCCTCGCCGAGGCTGGCGACCAAAATTGGCTTTCAATTGCCGCCCTGTGCGAAATTCCGCAAGACCCGTGGACGGCACCAATCCTCGCGGGCGGCGAACCGCACCGATATCGCCTGACGCGTGCTCCA
Source organism: Alphaproteobacteria bacterium (assembly GCA_019238055.1). Lineage (GTDB taxonomy): Bacteria > Pseudomonadota > Alphaproteobacteria > ATCC43930 > CGMCC-115725 > AP-15. The sequence goes on along the minus strand of JAFAOB010000354.1, from coordinate 273 downwards.
TTGCGCCGCATAGGCTGCTGCCACCGCCCGCGAGGATACGAGGTTCAGATCCTCGGAATTGCGGGCGGCGTTGCGCGTCCAATTGTATGACCCCATCACGGTCACCGTTCCGTCGATAACCATCGTCTTAGGATTCTAGCAAAAATAACTTGAACACTTCACATAATGGCCGATGGCTCGCGTGGCCGCAATCGGTAGTTCCACTCGCCGTGAAACTCGTCGCGTTCGATGGCCAGTTCGGCGAGTTCCTCGTCTGATACCTTGATCCCGGCT
>JAFAOB010000323.1 GCA_019238055.1 Alphaproteobacteria bacterium | reverse complement strand
CTGCAAGAGGTCGTGCGATGCAACTCGGCTGAATCGTCTCGGTCCGCCCTATTCGGGCATTTCGGCCATCAATTCCTGCTTGCGTTTGGCTAATTCCTGACCGACGGCTTCGACGTCCATTCCGGCAGAAGCAAGTTCCGGGAACAGCTCTTCCTCCTCTTCTTGAATGTGCCGCTTTACCATTTCTTCGAGAACCCGGATCCGAGCGCCGAACAAATCCTCACCCGGTTCCATGTCTTCGATTTCTTCAATCAAATGTTCGACGCTCTCGTGCTCGACAAGCGCCTCGTCGATCAGCTCGTCGTCCTTGGTTGCCTCGCGCGCCCGCGGGTAAAATATTTCTTCCTCGATCTGAGAATGCACGGTCAGCTCGCGGCAAATCTGTTTGGCGAGCTGTCCCCGGCGCTTGTCATCATCTTCCAACTCGTCGAATTCATCGAACATTTCTTCGACTTTGCGATGATCCTCCTCCAACAATTCCAGTGCATCCCGGGACGGGGTAGCAGCGGCGGAGGCGGTCTCTTTCTTTGTACGCTGGTCTTGTGCCGCCCGGTGAGTTTTCCGATCGGCCTTGGTGCTGGCTTTGGTCGCCATCTCGGTTTCCTTTGTTGTCTTGATCCCAGCAAGTCGCCTGCACCAGAAAACCGTTCCGGTCGCGCCGAGTTCCTTGCGCGGCGCCGGCAAATTTTGTCTTCCTCTGCTGTTGTCTCGAAAATTGCTGCTGCTCTGCGCTGTCTTATCTGCGGTTGAGCCGCCATGACCGCCGGGGTTTATCATCCTCCTCCGGCAAGCAGTACAAAAGCATTGGACGAGTTGAAACCTTGGCGCTGCCGCGATAGTTTAGCTCGCAACGGGCCGCGATAGTGCTCGGGCGCAATCGGCGGAGGGCGGTTGAGGCTGGGGACGGCCAGCTCGATCCTGACGTCGAGATGATCGGAAAACCGTTTACCTTTTTGCGCTTGCGGCAAAGCTCCACAAGGTGCTCCAAGCGTCCTCTGAACGGAACCGCTGACATATCCAATAGTCCCTCTTTGCAGAGGGCGGGCGGCGTCATGCGGAACTGGTTGCAGACAGCGTTGTTACCAGCTGGTGACCTGGATTCAAGAGGTCCGGCATGGCGACCGTATCGGGCATCGTCACCGTGGCGCAGGAGAACCGGTTTCAGCTCGCTCTCGACGAAGGCGGCACGCGCCTCTTTGTGGTGACCCACAATGCCGCGATCGATCCGGATCAGCTCGCCGCACTGCAAGCGCAGCAAGTCCATGTCGCGGTAACGTTTCGTCCGGTCGACGAGTTGATCGCCGGCGAGGCGCGCGCCATCACCGAACTCCCGCGCTAAACCCAAGGCCATTATATGACCAAGATCCACCGCCGTTTCGCCGATCGCGTTGCCGGTTTTGTTCGCGACTGGTCGCTGCCGCGCCAGATTGCCGGTGAGAGCCCGTATTCGAAAGCGGCAGAAAGCAGCCTGTCGCAGAATCTGCGGCCGCGCCTCACTGAGGCCGACAAGGTCGGCACGATCATCTGTCCTTATTGCGCGGTCGGCTGCTCCCAGCTTGCCTATGCCAAGAACGGCCGCATCATCCATGTCGAGGGTGATCCGCGCAGCCCCATCAATCAGGGCACCTTGTGTCCCAAGGGGTCGGCAACCTTTGGCTGGCTCACGAGCGAAAGGCGGCTCGACCATGTCCTTTACCGGGCACCTTATGGCGAACACTGGGAACGCCGTCCGCTCGCCTGGGCAATGGACCGGATTGCGTGGCTCGTCAAACAAACTCGCGACGAAACGTTTGTCGATGAGCTGCCTGACGGCACACTCGTCAATCACACATTGGCAATGGCCTCGCTTGGCGGGGCCACTCTCGACAATGAGGAGAATTATCTGATCAAAAAGCTGTTTTGCGGCGGTCTTGGAATGGTTTGGATCGAGAACCAAGCGCGCGTTTGACACAGTTCGTCGGTGCCCAGTCTGGGCGCGACTTACGGCCGAGGGACAGCGACAAATCCCCAATGGGATCTCGCCAACTCGGACTGCATCATCATAATGGGCTCCAATCTGGCGGAGAATCATCCGATCGCGTTCCGCTTTGTATTGCAGGCCAAGGATAAGGGGGCGACCATCATTCATGTCGACCCGCGTTTTACCCGTACGTCGGCATTGGCCGATATTTATGCCCCGATCCGTGCTGGCAGCGACATCGCGTTTCTGGGAGGGCTGATCAATTACATCCTCGAGCGCGACCTATGGTTTAAGGAATACGCATTAAATTACACCAATTTGTCGACAATCATCGACGAGCGGTTTCAGGACGCAAGCGCGCTTGATGGCTTGTTCTCCGGCTGGGATCCGGACAGCCGCTCGTACAAATATGATTCCTGGCAGTACCAAGGCGAGGACGTACCGGCCTCGATTGCCGAGCACTATGTTAACACCACCGAGTCCTACAGCGAGAAATTGCGGCGCCTGGAAAAGGGCCCGCCCCCGCGCGACCCGACCCTGAAGCATCCCAATACCGTCTATCAGATCCTTAAGCGTCACTACGCTGTCTACACACCGGAAAAGGTTGAGGCGACGACCGGCTGCCCGCGCGCAGTTTTTCTAAAGATTGCCGAAGCGCTGACTCGGGCTTCCGGCCGCGAGCGGACCGGGGCGTTTTGTTACGCGGTCGGCTGGACGCATCACACGACGGGCGTGCAGATGATTCGCGCCGCCGCGGTGATTCAAGCCTTGCTCGGCAATACCGGACGCCCCGGTGGCGGCGTCTTCGCCTTTCGCGGGCATTCGTCGATCCAGGGTAGCACCGATATTCCAACGCTCTATAATATGCTGCCGAGCTATCTGCCGCAGCCGCAGGCTCACAAGCCGCACGCGACATTGGACGAGTATCTCCAATCGGAGACCCCACCGACCGGCTTCTGGAACAATTTCCCCAAATACGCGGTCAGTCTGCTGCGTGCCTGGTATGGCGATCATGCGACCAAAAGCAATCAATGGGGCTTTCCGTGGATCCCGCGGATCGTCGGCGATCACTCGCAACTGCCGATGACTTTGGCGATCGCCGATGGCGTGATCCGCGGGCTGTTCGTGCTTGGGCAGAACCCGGTCATTGGCGGCAGCAATTCGGCGATGATCCAGCGCGCCTTTGCCAATCTCGACTGGCTGGTCGTCCGCGACTTTACCGAAACCGAAACCGCTTCCTTCTGGTATGCGGGCAAACCGGTGAGATCGGGAGAACTGCGCCCGCAAGACATCAAGACCGAGGTTTTTCTGATGCCTGGCGCGCTGATCGGCGAAAAGGAAGGTACGTTCACCGGCACCCATCGGCTCGTCCAGTTTCACGATAAAATCGTCGAACCGCCTGGCGAAGCTCGCTCCGAACTCGGGTTTATCTATCATCTCGGCCGCCGGCTACAGGCGCTCTACGCCGACAGCACCGATGAAAAAGATGCGCCGGTCAAGGCGCTGACTTGGGAATACCCGACGTCGGGGGAAACCGACGAGCCCTCGGCCGAGGCGGTCCTCAAAGAAATGAACGGTTTCACCTGGCCTGACCGGCGTCAGATCGGCGATGTCCATGAACTAAAGGACGACGGCTCGACCGCCTGCGGTGTGTGGACTTATGCTGGGGTGTTCCCAAAAGACGACCACAACCAGGCGCGCTCGCGCCGTCCGGACGGGCCCGATGGCCCCGGTACCCATCTCGGATGGGGTTTTGCGTGGCCCTCGAACCGCCGCACGATCTACAACCGCGCTGCCGCCGATCCCGAGGGACGGCCCTGGTCGGAACGCAAAAAGCTGATCTGGTGGGATGCTGAAAAACAGCGCTGGGACGGCTACGACGTCGTCGATTTCGAGCCGGAGAAGCGGCCCGATTACGAGCCCGATTGGTCGAGACATCCGAAGGGAATGGCCGCACTCGACGGACGCTCGCCGTTTACGATGATCGCCGACGGCAAAAGCTCATTGTTCGTGCCTTCGGGTCTCAAGGATGGGCCGTTGCCGACGCATTACGAGCCAATCGAATCCCCGGTTCACAACCCGCTCTATGGTCAGCAATCAAGCCCGGTGGCCAAGCAGTGGCGGCGCCCGGATAATCACTATCATCCGGTTGGCGACCCGCGGTTTCCCTATGTATTGACGACCTATCGGCTGACCGAGCATCATGCCGGCGGCACGCCGACACGCTCGGTTGCAGTCACCGCCGAACTGCAGCCGGAGGGCTTTATCGAACTCACCCCGGAACTGGCCGACGGCCTCGGGATCAAGCATCTTGATTGGGTCGTCCTCTCCACACTGCGAGGCGAAATCGAAGCCAAGGCATTGATTACTGAGCGGCTGCGTCCATTGGAGATTTCCGGCCGCCGCATTCATCAGATCGGCATGCCGTGGCATTTCGGCTGGGAAGGATATGCCAAGGGCGATATTGCCAATGTGCTGACGAGCGTGGTTGGCGATGCCAATACCACCATGCATGAGGGCAAGGCGCTAACCTGCAACCTGCGCAAAGGCCGTCTGCGGCCGCAGTGAAAGTCACTATGTCTGTTCACCCGCGCGCACTTGATTATACTGCGTCACACCTCGACGGAATGATCCCGGATGAGGCGGAATTGACCGCCGGGGTCAAGATCGAGCCCGGCAAATCCTATGGTTTCTTCACCGATACAACGCGCTGCATCGGTTGCAAGGCCTGCGAGGTGGCGTGCAAGGAATGGAACCTGCTGCCTGCCGACGGTCTGCATCTGACCGGGATGAGCTACGACAATACCGTCGGGCTGTCGGCTTCGACCTGGCGGCACGTCGCCTTTATTGAGAAGATCAGCGATGGTGACGGCCGCGCCACCGAAATGGCGCCATACCAAAGCAACTGGCTGATGATGAGCGATGTGTGCAAGCATTGTCACAACGCTCCCTGTCTCGAAGCCTGCCCGACCGGGGCGCTCTTCCGCACCGAGTTCGATACAGTGGTGGTGCAGCAGGACATTTGCAATGGCTGTGGATATTGCGTGCCCGCCTGCCCATTCGGCGTCGTCGAGCTCAATATGATCGACGGCAAAGCGCATAAATGCACCTTGTGCTACGATCGACTAAAGGGCGGATTGGAGCCGGCCTGCGCCAAGGCGTGCCCGACCGACTCGATCCAATTTGGTGAAGTCGGAGAATTGCAGCAGCGCGCCCATCAGCGGGTAAGTGAATTGCACGAGCTCGGGGTCGACAGCGCCTATCTGTATGGCGTACCGAATTCGCCCGGAGCGACCGGCGATCTTGGCCATCTCAATGCGTTTTTTCTGCTGACTGCGGAGCCCGAGGCCTACAATCTGCCGGCCGCTCCGAGCCGTGCGTCAAACCGGGTCGGGCCGAGCCTTTCCTTTGGGCTGGCTGCGGCGGCCGGTCTTGCTCTGGCTGCGGCGGCATTGTTCGGGTGGCAAAAATGACCCTCGTCTCAACGCCAAGCCGGGCGCCTTACGGCCGGGAGGCAAAATATGACCCGCTCCGAGCCGATAATGCGCCGATCACGACCTATTATGATCAGCCGCAGCTCAAAAAGAGCCACTGGGGCACCCGCGTCGCCCTCTATATCTTTATCGCCGGGCTGTCGGGCGGCGCGCAATTGATCGCTACGGCGGCGGATCTCGCCGGCGGAGAACAACATCGCGGCGTGGTGCGCCGCGGGCGGCACATCGCGCTGCTCGGGGTGTTTTTTGGTCCGCCATTGCTGATCTGGGATTTGCACAGCCCGGACCGCTTTTACAACATGCTGCGGATCTTTCGCCGTACATCGCCGATGTCGATCGGCACCTACATTCTGTCGAGCTTCAGCCTGTTCAGTCTGATGACGGCGACGGCGCAGCTGGCCGGCTGGCGCAAGGCGGCGCAGCTGACGCAACTGCCGGCGGCGATCGCCGGCGCCGGGATGACGACCTACACGGCGTCGCTATTGACGGCGACCAGCACGCCGTTGTGGGCGGCGGCACCGCGCTCGCTCGCTCTCCAATTTGCCGGCTCCTCCTTTGGCGCGGCGGCAGCGGCCCTGCAGCTCGCCGGCCGTGTCGATGGAGACGAAGCGGCAGCTCCAGTTCTCGAAGGCCTTGCACTGGCGGCGACGGCGACCGAATTTGTCGGCGCGCTCGCCGCCGAGCGCCGCCATCGCGCGCTGGGCATCGCCGATGCGGCATCGGTCAACACGGCTTCGGGCGCACTCTATAAGCTTGGCGCGCTCGGCCTCGGCACCGCGGTGCCGCTCGCATCCTACGCCGGAAAGCTGATCGGGGGCCGGCCGCGGCCATGGCTGATGATGACAACAGCACTCGCGGTCCTCGCCGGCAGCTTTGCGTTACGCCTATCGGTCCTCGCGGCCGGCAACGAGTCGGCGCAACGACCGCAGCAGAGCTTGCGCTTTGCCCGCCGCGAGAAAGTCCGATGAAACAAGATACACTCGGCCATTGCCGGGAGGCGGTGGCAAAACTCGACTACCTGTTGCGCAACCACCCGGCCGAGACCGCAGAGGAACTGACGGATGCGGTCCGCTGCACCGTCGCGCTGCGCGACAGAATGATCGAGCGCCGCCGCGCGATAGACGGGCGAAGTGACGGGCAGGATCGGCGGTTGCGACAGGTCAACTCGATCGTCAGCGCAATCGTCGCCGGGGAGTTCCCATTGATGGGGATCCGCTGGAAGCGCATCGAAGGTGCGCGCGATCTGCTAAAGCAGGTGCTAGTCGAAGAGGAAACGGATCAGTCCTGAGCGATCTCGATTGCGCGAAAGTGTGTCCACCAAATACAAATGTCACGAAAAAAGTCGCATAACGGGTGTTATGGGAAAAACAGCCCCGGCGGCTGAATATCCGCGAAAGTAATTTAACCATACATGGCTTTCTGAAAGTATTTACGGTTGATAGTATTATCGTTGGGGAAAAATGGCGATAACATCAGAAAAGGGTATCATCGAGCCATGGGCAGGAGAAATTATCTGATTGAAGGCGTTTCCGGCGCCGGCAAAACGGCAGTCTGCACAGAATTGCAGCGGCGCGGCTACCAGGCCATTCATGGTGACCGGGAATTGGTGTATCGAGGCGATCCGGAAACGGGTCTACCGATGGCTCCCGAAACGGATACACCGACGGCTACCTGGATGTCCGAGCACCAGATTTGGGATGTAAGGAAAGTACAAACCTTCGTCGCCAACCAGGAGGAGGTGGTCACCTTTTTCTGCGGTGGCTCGAGGAATTTTGCCAAATTCATCGACTTATTTGACGGCGTGTTTGTTCTGGACGTCGACCTGGACACCATGAACCGGCGGATTGATGAGCGAGTGGCACTGGACCCAACTGACTTCGGCGGAAAACCAGAGGAACGGGAACTCGCCGTGCGCTTGCATCAGACGAAAGAAGACATTCCGAAAAACGGCATCATCATCGACGCCACCGCACCGCTCGCGCGCGTCGTTGACGAGATCCTCCGTCTAACCGTTCAATCCGCTCTTGCCAAAGCCGAACCGCCAATACAGTGATTTACCCCCGAACCGGTCGGGCTTCACGGCCCGCCCCTTTTCATAATTTAAGAATTTTTGAGGCCGATGCAGAGCTAAGCCATTGAAGAGCGTTGAGGCCAGTATGTCTGTGAGCATGCCCAACGCCTGAGGAACCAGCCATGTATCACGCCATTGTCAAGCGCATTGCTCGCAAGAACTTCCTACGCGTCAACCAAAAGGATTTCGATGCGCTTTTGCGCGATTGCACGCCTGATATTCATCACCGTTTTGGCGGCAGTCACGCCTTGGGTGGCGAGCGCCATGATCGTGAGGCGCTTCGCCAATGGTTCGGCCGCCTCGGCCGGCTCGGCAAGAATCTCATGCTGACCGTAGAAGATGTGTGGGTGAAAGGTTTGCCATATGGCACCACGATCATCATCCGCTGGTCTGCAACAGACACTCTCCCAGATGGAACGCCCTATAAGAACCGTGGCGTCCACATTGTGAAAATGAAATGGGGTAAGGTTGTCGACATCGACGCACACGAGGATTCACAGGCAGTTGCCGAGAACCTCGAAAAGCAAGCCGCCCTCGGTATTGCGGAAGCAAAGGCTCCGCAGATCGTCAGCTGAAGTACTCCTTAGTGCAAAATCAAGAGAACGGCACTGAATGTCCAATAACATACATTACGAAAAACATTGTAAGATTGCTGTGAAATGCTCGCGGCCGGCGTGAAGTCGAAAATGCATCAGGCCAATATATCCCGCGATTTTGTGAGCGCACTGGCGTAGCGATACTGCACGGCCCACGCAAATACATGACGGCCGCTGCCCACAATGTCTACGTGCGGGCATATCGTAATGCCCAGGGTGAAATTTCCCAGAACAGCTAGCGCATCAAAATTTAAGATATCTGCATCACCGGGACGGCCTTGAAGAAATTAGGCTTTTTTGATGCAGAATTCTAATGGCGCATAACTGCACCAAGGTAGGATCGTCGATATCCACAGCGCATCAAGCGAGGCTATCAGTGTGCTTCATCCCAGCTGTGCGCCCAGCCTGTTTCGACGACGAGCGGCACCGACAATTGACAATGCGGCGCGCAGGCGCCCTCCATGACCGTCTTGACAATCTCGGCGGTTGCTTGAGTTTCGGCTTCGGGCACTTCGAACAATAATTCGTCATGCACCTGCAACAGCATCCTGGCGCGCAGGCCGGCATCGGCGAGCGCCTTGGGGATGCGGATCATCGCCCGCTTGATGATGTCGGCTGCCGCGCCCTGCAACGGGGCGTTGATCGCCTGCCGCTCGGCTCCGGCCCGGCGCGCCGGGTTGGTATCGCGAATGCCTGATATCCAGCATTTGCGGCCAAAAAGCGTCTCGACATAGCCGGTGCGGCGGGCATCGGTCTTGATCCGCTCCATATAGGCGCGGATCGCCGGAAACCGCTCGAAATAGGCGCGAATATAGGCCGCCGCCTCGGCTTGCGGCACCCCGATCTGGGCGCCGAGGCCAAACGCGCTGATCCCGTAAATGATGCCGAAATTGATCGCCTTGGCGCGCCGTCTGGTGATGGCGTCCATTGCCGCGAGGGGCACCCCAAAAACCTGGCTCGCGGTCAGCGCGTGAATGTCGATGCCGTCATGGAACGCCTGCCGCAACTCGGGTATGTCGGCGACATGGGCGGCGAGCCGCAGCTCGATCTGGCTGTAATCGGCCGACAGCAGCACATTGCCGGGCTCGGCGATAAAGGCGCGGCGGATGCGCCGGCCCTCCTCGGTGCGGATTGGGATGTTCTGGAGATTGGGATTGTTTGACGAAAACCGCCCGGTCGCCGTCAACGCCAGTGCATAGGAGGTATGAACGCGTCCGCTCTCGGCGTCGATTTCCTCGCCCAGCGCATCGGCATAGGTCGATTTGAGCTTGGCCAGTTGACGCCACTCCAGAACCTGTCCCGGTACCGGATGCAGCGGCGCCAGCTCTTCGAGGATCGAAGCGTCGGTGCCATAGGCGCCAGTCTTGCCCTTCTTGCCCCCCGGTAGGCCGAGCTTGTCGAACAGCACTTCGCCCAATTGCTTTGGTGAACCGATGTTGAAGTCATTACCGACCGCCTCGTAGATCGTGCGCTCGAGCCGAGCAATGCGCTCGGCGAAATCAAGCGACAACTCGGCGAGGGCTGCGCGGTCGACCTTGATCCCCTCGCGTTCCATGGCAGCGACAATCGGCGCCAGCGGGCGTTCGATGGTCTCGTAGAACGCCGTCATCCTGTCGCGGACGAGCCGCGCTTTGAGCAGCATATGCAGCCGCAACACTGCATCGGCGCGCTCGGCGGCAAAGTCGCGGGCCCGCTCGCGCGCCACCTCGGCAAACGGGATCAGACTTTTGCCGGTGCCGACCAGTTCCTTGAGAGGGGTCAAATCGTGCTCGAAACAGCGCTTTACCAGAGTCTCGATCTCGTGGTCGAACTGGCCGCCATCGAGCACATAGGACATCAGCATCGTGCAATTGTGCGGCGCCAATGCGATACCTGAGCGCGACAGCAGATGTGCAGTAGTCTTGACGTCGTGGCCGATTTTGAGAATGCCGGGATCTTCGAACAGTGGTCGCAATTTCTCGATTGCGAGGTCGAACGGGATGCCAACGGGCTCCGGAAGATCCAACCCGCCGGCTGTCCGATGGCCGAGCGGGATATAGGCCGCCATGCCCGGCGCCAGGGCGAGTGCGATCCCGGCGATCGCCGGGCGTCTGCCGGATACCGCGCTCGATGCGACCCAAACCGCGAGCGATCCTGCCTCATTGGCCGCCTCGATCCAATGATCGAGGCCCTCGACGGTCTCGATCAGCGCATAGTTGCGCGCTGTCGAAAACGGCGGCACCTCCGGGATTACCGGCTCGCTCGGGCCGCTGGGCGGTGGCGCCATGATGTCGAGACGACGCTCGATACGCGTCTTGAGAGTGCGCAGCTCCATCTCATCGAGAAACGGAAACAACTTATCGGGGTTGTATGGCTTGATCCGCAGTGCCGCCAACGGGCAGGGCAGCGGGACATGCTCGTCGAGCTTGACCAATTCCTTTGATAATCGTGCCTTGGCTTCGTTCTCGATCAACGCTTCGCGCCGCTTTGGCTGTTTTATTTCGTGCGCATGGGCGAGCAAGGTTTCGAGGTCGCCATAGGCGTTGATCAGCTCGGCCGCCGTTTTGACACCGATCCCGGGCACGCCTGGCACGTTGTCGGTGCTGTCGCCGCACAGCGCCTGTACTTCGACCACTTTGTCCGGCCCGACGCCGAATTTCTCGCGCACTTCCGCTTCCGCGATCGGACGATCGGTCATCGGATCGCGCATCTTGACCTTGTCGCCGACGAGCTGCATCAGATCCTTATCCGAGGACAAGATCGTGACATGCGCTCCGGCCTCGACCGCATGGCGCGTGTAAGTTGCGATAAGATCGTCCGCCTCAAAATCCGGCATCTCGATTTGGCAGATGTCGAACGCTGCCGCCGCCCGCCGTACATGTTGCAATTGCGGGCGAAGATCATCCGGCATTTCTCGACGATTTGCTTTGTAATCGCTGTAAATCCGGTTGCGGAAACTCGAACCGGACGCATCGAAAATAACCGCCATATGATCGGCGTCGGTCTCACGCCGGTATTTATCCAGCATGTTGCTGAATATCATCACCACTTCAGTGGGCACGCCATCCGATTTGCGCTGAAACCGCTCGGCTTTGGGGTCTCGGGCGCGAGCGAAATAGGCGCGAAAAATAAACCCCGAGCCGTCGATCAGAAAAACGTGATGGGGGGCAGCCGAGGTCGCAACGGAAGTAACAGCGGCCACCTCTGCCGCCGGTAGATCGGATTTGGCGCCCTCGATTGTGCCGGTCAGATCATCCACGATAACCTGCTATTCGCCGGTTGCGGTTTTGGGTTGCGCGTGCGGCGGATCAATCGCTGTCGAGACGGTCGGGCCCCCTTCGATGCCGGATGCAGCCACTGCGCGATTGACAAAAAGGCGCGAACAGTAGGGACAGTCCGCGCGTCCCGAGGGTGCGAGGTTGAGATAGACCCTGGGATGCCCGAGCGGCCCGCCGCCGCCATTGCAGGCGGCCACCATCTCGTCGATATAAATGGTTTCGGAAGGGCCCATAGACCAGCCGTAATCCTCTCCTCGGCGCGGCATCGCGGCCGGTTGACCAATTGAACAGGCCGATGATACGCATCGCCGCTTATGGATCAATGATCCGCTGTCGGCGTTCGACGATCCGTTTCGAGGCCGGCATCCAGTTGCCCTGCGGAATCGCCGAATCGTCCCGCATCCGCCGTAAAGCCGCGATGGCGGCGTGCGATATCGGACAGCTTCGGCGGGTTGAAACACGTGAACAGCCGAGCATTTCTGATATCCTTCCATCTTGTCGGCATCTGGCTTTTTGTCGTGGCGCTGGGCCTCGGCGGCTGCGCGCCAACAGCGGATCAGCAATCATGGACCGATCGTTCGGCCATAGCGGCTGTCCTGGCTGATCCGAGACCACAACCGAGATTCGGCGGCGACACATTCATTACCACCGACGGCTGGCGGCTGCCGTTGCGCAAATGGCTGCCACAGGGCCGGGTCAAGGCGGCGATCCTGGCTCTGCACGGTTTCAACGATTACAGCAATGCCTTTGCCGCACCCTCCAAGCTCTGGGCAAGAGACGGCATCGCCACCTATGCGTACGATCAGCGAGGGTTTGGTGCAGCCCCCACGCGCGGTCGGTGGCCAGGGCGGCAAGCCCTTGCGGTTGATGCCGCAACCGCTTGCACCATTCTGCGCCGCCTTTATCCGGGCATCCCGCTCTACCTGCTCGGCGAAAGCATGGGCGGGGCGGTCGCCGTGATCGCGATGACAGGCGAAAGCGGCACGCCGATTCCCGATGTCGATGGTGTGATCTTGACTGCACCAGCGGTTTGGGGCCGCGCGACAATGGATCTTCTGCCGCGGATTGCACTGTTTGTCGGCGTTCGGTTTCTGCCCGGCCTGACGCTGACCGGACAGAGTCTCCATATCCTTGCCTCGGACAACATCCCGATGCTGCGCGCGCTCGGGCGCGACCCGCTTGTTATCAAGGGGACCCGCGTCGATACGATCTGGGGTTTGGTAAACCTGATGGATGCCGCCCTCGCCGCGGCGCCGCGACTGCAATCTCCGTTGCTAGTGATGTATGGCGCCCACGACGAGATCATACCGAAGCAGCCGATGCGCCGGTTTGTCCGCGCCCTGCCCCATGATTCTGGTGAGCGCCAAACGTTTGCCTATTATCGGCGCGGCTATCATATGCTGTTGCGCGACTTCGAGGGTCCGATAGTGAGCGCGGATATCGCCGGTTGGATACTGCACCCCGGTGCTCCGCTGCTCTCGGGAGCCGATCAGGGGCCGTTCGAGGCGCAGTTAGGTGGGGCCGAGCAGGCCTCCCTCGCCAGGCCATAATATGCTGTCACCCGATCTTCCGGCGCTCATCTTCTTGGTACTGCTCGCCAACGGTACGCCGTTGATTGTGCAGAAGGTCCTCGGACACCGCTATTCACAACCAATCGACGGCGATTGCCGGTTTATTGATGGCTGGCCATTGCTTGGACAGGCGAAGACGCTGCGCGGGGTGGCGTGCGCGATCGTGGTAACGACGGCAGCGGCGCCGGTTGTCGGACTGGGGTGGAAGATCGGGCTCCTCGTTGGCAGTCTCGCGATGGTCGGAGACCTATTTTCGAGTTTTGTCAAGCGTCGGCTTGGTCGCACGTCGAGCAGCCCGATCATCGGCATCGACCAGATTCCGGAGTCGCTCTTTCCGCTGCTTGCTTGCACCGGTCCGCTATCGCTGACAATCACCAATGTCGCGATTGGCGTCGCGATTTTCTTTGTCGGCGAGCTCCTGGTATCGCGCCTGCTCTACGCGTTCGATCTGCGCGACCCTCCCTATTAGGGGATCAGGTCCGGTTAGAGAGCCAACCCCGCGCCGACCCGCAGCTCGTGAAGGGTGATCTCCGGCGGGCAATTGATCCGGGCTGCAACGATCGATGATCCGACGCCGACCGAGGTGTAGCCGACCATCCGGCCATAGCGCCACGATCCGGCACCCATGCGCCGCGGCAGCACCGAATCCAGGGTCAACGGGATGGCTCCCGGCAGGCAGATTTGACCGCCGTGCGTGTGGCCGCTCAGCAGCAAGTCAAAATCAGCATGGGCCGCTTGGCGATAAATCTCCGGCGTGTGTGACAAAAGAATCGAAAACGCGTCGTGAGGAATTTGCGATACGGCTTTTTCGATATTGTCCATCCGGTAAAAATGCGCGTCATCGATACCGGCAAGGTAGACTCGCTGGCCA
>JAFAOB010000432.1 GCA_019238055.1 Alphaproteobacteria bacterium | reverse complement strand
CCGCGCCGCCGCCTGCTTTCGGGTTAGCGACGCGCCGGTTTTGCCGTCAGGGGAGATCGCACAGGTGCTAGCGCCGGACTCGCTGCCTGCGGTTGCTGGCGCATCGCATTGACTGAGGCACGAATTGTAGAGCGCGGCTGGTCAGACGGGTAGGCGGCCGCAAGCCGGCCATCGGGAACAATGTGGCGGTCGCGCGGCAGCAACATTGTTGTCCGCTTCATCAGACGTCGCGCCTCGGGATCGAATGGCTCGCGTCGATGCATGGTCAGGCCGTTGTCCCACAGCACGGCATCGCCGATCTGCCAATCGTGTCGATAGACGAATTGCGGCCGCGTCGCGGCCTCGTAGAGTTCCTCTAGCAGTGCCTTTCCGGAGTCCTGATCCATGCCGTCGACCCCGATCGTGGTGGTGGAATCGAGATAGAGCGACTTTTTCCCGTGAACGGGATGGGTATGAACTAGCAAATGTAGGACGGATGGGGTCTTCCGCTGCGCATCCGCCGAGATCACCCGGTCGACCCCCTGATAACCGGCGAGGCGCTTGGCATAGCTGAAGATCGCATATCGATCCTCGACCACTCGCTGCAGGCGAGCCGAGAGGCCGTCATAGGCCGCGCCCAAATCGACCCAGGAGGTTGTGCCGCCCTCAGGCGGCAGTTCAACCGCGCAGAGCATCGCGCCGGTTGCCGGCTGCATCATATAGGATTGATCCGAATGCCACTGAATTTCGCCATCGCCCAAGCCGCCGATCGGCCGTCCCTGTGCATCCTTCAAATTCGAGATCAGCGTCACCTCGGGTCGCGCCGGTGACGCCCAGTCCGAGCGCACCGTGCGTTCGAGCGGGCCGAAGCGAGCGCTGAAATCAGCGAGCTCATTCTCGCTGAGGGCTTGCCGACGGAACACCAATACCGGGTGAAGCACCCACAAGGCGCGCAGCTCCTTGATTATCCGATCGTCTTGAGTCTCCCAGAGGTGCAGGCCGACGACCTCGCAAGCAAAGCTGTCGCCTAAAACGCGCGTTTTCAGGGGCATGCGGTTCTCCTCAAATCGGCAAACAAGGCGATACTAACACCCCAATACGAAAACTCTGGCGGTCGATTGGGGGCACTGGATACCGGCCGCTCAGCCTCACGCCAAAGGACGAAAGCGACGACGATCAATGGCAGGCTACTGTCGGCCAGCTCCTGGGCGATGCCTGGGGCTGATCCGCCGCAAGAGGGCGGTCTTGGCGCAAATCGCAACACTGCTCCGCTACGCTTAAACTGAGCAGCACCAGGACGAACCCGCCCGAACCCCTACAACTCTGGTTCGGGCGCGAATGTCGGGTATCATGGCAGCGGCGCGAGGGAGTGGAAGCGGATGTATTTCGATCGGCGCTTGTGGCAGCTGACGCGCGGGTTGCGGGGATGGATCGCGTTCGCGATTTTTCTCGGTCTTGTGGCCGCTGTGGTTGGCATCGCGCGTTTTGCGATCCTTGGCGTTTTGCTGTCGCACGTCTTTAATGGTGCGGGACTGATCGGCGTCGCCGGTCCGGCCATCGGCGTGGCCGCCGCGGTAATATTGCGCGGCACTATCGAGCATCACCGGGCGATGGTGTCGCACCGCACCGCAGCCCGGGTGCAGGAAGAACTACGCGGCCGCCTCTACGACAAGATCGCCGAATTGGGGCCGGCGTGGTTTGCCGGCGAACGCACCGGCGGGGTCATGCTGTCGATTGTCGACGGCGTCGAGCAATTGCAGACCTTCTTTGGCCAATACATCCCGCAATTGTCGATCGCGGTGCTGACTCCGATCGCGATTTTTGTCTTTATCGCTTTTTGGGATGTGCCGGTGGCGGCGGTAATGCTGTTCTTCGCACTCGTCACCCTGATCGCGCCGACCGTCTTTATTCATGTCGAGCGCCGCAGCAGCCAGGGTCGCCAGCAGGCGCTCAAATCCTTTGGCTCCGAGTTTCTTGACGGCGTGCAGGGGTTGCCAACCCTGAAAGCGTTCGGCCAGAGCCACGCCTTTGGCTGGCGGCTTGCCGAGCGGGCGCGCGAACTGTGCGACAGCAGCTTGCGGGTGCTATCGACCGGTGTGATGACCCGTGGCATCACCGATTGCGGGGTGGCAATCGGCGCCGCCGCGGCGCTGGCCCTTGCTGCATGGCGGGTGTCGCACGGGCTGATGAGCATTCAGGCGCTGCTGATCGTGTTGATGGCCGGAACTGAGGTGTTCCGTCCGCTGCGCGATCTGCGGATGGTCCTGCATCAAGGAATGCTGGGACAATCGGCCGCCGCCGGCATCAATGCTCTGTTCGCGGCTGAGCCGCCAGTACCGCGTCGGCCGGCGGAGATGGCACCGGCCAATGCACCGCTGGTCCCGGAGCGTGCGCAGACAGATATTGAATTCGAGGACGTGCACTTTTCATATCCCGGCGGACGCGGCGCTGCCCATGACGGCCTCTCTTTTACCGTCGGCGGCGGCGAGAAGGTTGGCATTGTCGGGCCGAGCGGGTCGGGTAAGTCCTCGGTGGCCCGGCTGTTGTTGCGACTATTCGATCCGCAGCGCGGAAGGGTACTGATCGGCGGGCGCGACCTCAAAACCCTCGATCCCGAGGCGGTGCGCCGGATGATCGCGGTCGTCCACCAGGACACTTATCTGTTTTACGGCACGGTCGAAGAGAATTTGCGGCTCGGCAAGCCCGAGGCCAGTCGCGGCGAGATCGAGGCCGCAGCGCGCGACGCCAATGCGCACGAATTCATTTCGCTATTGCCGCAAGGTTATCAAACGATGATCGGCGAACGCGGCGTCCTGCTGTCGGGCGGTCAGCGCCAGCGCTTGGCGATCGCCCGCGCTTTGCTGCGCGATGCGCCAATCCTGATCCTCGACGAGGCGCTGTCGTCGGTCGATGCCGAAAACGAAGCGGTTATCCAGCAGGCGATCGATCGGCTTTCAGCCGGGCGTACGACCTTGATCCTGGCGCATCGGCTGTCGAGCGTGATCGGTGCCGACCGTATTCTCGTGCTGGACAAGGGCCGCGTTGTCGAAGAGGGATGTCATGCCGCGCTGATCCGCCGCGATGGACCTTATCGCCGGCTGATGGGGGCGCAGGCCGAGGAGCGCGAAAGCAATATCGACATTGCCGAGGAGGCCGACGAAGTCGGGCGCGCGAAGGAACGCGAACAGATCGAATTGGCGGCGGAAATGGCACCCGCTGAACTCGCGAGTGCTGCCGCAACAGTCGGCTGGCCCGCCACGCTCGCGAGCTTGGTGCAGATCATCAAACCCTGGCGCCGGCGCTTCGCGATCGTCATCACTTCCGGCATAGCGCGGGTCGCCGCCTTTATCGGGGTCGGCGTCGTCAGCGCGCTCACTGTCGCCGCGGTCAAGACCGGGTCGCCCTATGGCTGGCTTCTGATCCTGTTGGCGGTCACGGCGCCGCTCGCCGGATTGCTCCACTGGCTCGAATCCTGGCTGGCGCACGACATCGCCTATCGGCTCCTGGCGGAAATGCGGATCGCACTGTTCGACAAGCTCGACAGCTTGGCGCCTGCTTATCTGATGCGCCGGCGATCGGGGGATCTGATCGCGCTCGCGGCTCAGGATGTCGAGACCGTCGAGTATTTCTTTGCTCATACCGTGGCGCCCGCTTTGGTTGCCGTGCTGGTGCCATCGGCGGTGCTGATCGCCTTGGCTGTCGTCGCTTGGCCGGTCGCGTTGGCGCTGTTGCCGTTTGTGCTGTTCGCCGCGCTGGCGCCGGTCGTGACGCGGGCCCGCATCGACCGGCTGGGGGCGCAAGCACGCGAGGCGCTCGGGCTGATGGGTGCTTATGTCACCGAGACCATTCAGGGCCTCGCCGACCTCGTCGCATTTCAGGCGACCGCGCGCCGGCGCCGGACCTTTATGGAACTGGTACGCAGCTATCAGAAGATCCGCCTCGAGTTGCTGGCCGATTTGTCGGCGCAGGCGGCGCGGCTTGAAACCGTGACCGGGCTCGGCGGGCTCGCGGTCGCGGTGGTTGGCGCGCGGCTTGCCGCTCAGCATCACCTGCTGCCGACGACCTTGCCATTATTGATCCTGATCTCGCTGTCGTCCTTTCTGCCGATATCGGAAATTGCCAATGTCAGCCGGCAACTCGCTGACACGATCGCCTCAACCCGCCGGCTTTACACCGTTCACCGTGAAAAGCCGGCAGTCGTCGACGGCCCGCTGTGTCCCCCCGAGCCGCGCGGCGGTTCGGCGATCCGCTTCGAGGCGACGAGCTTCACCTATCCCGGGGCGCGGCGGCCGGCGCTCGTCGAACTCAGCCTCGCCATTCCGGCCGGCGCCACCCTGGCGCTGGTCGGGCCGTCGGGCGCCGGCAAGACGACAATTGCCAATCTATTGCTGCGCTTCTGGGATCCGACCGCCGGCCGCATCCTGATCGATGGTATCGATCCGCGCGATTTCGAACTCGACCATCTGCGCCGCCGCATCTCGCTGGTCTCGCAGGATACCTACCTGTTCAACGACAGCTTGCGGGCCAACGTGGCGCTGGCCAGGCCGGACGCCGACGAGGCGGCGATCCGTCGAGCCCTTAAGCAAGCCGCACTCGCCGAGTTTGTCGATAGCCTGCCCGAGGGGCTCGACACCCAGGTCGGCGAGCGCGGCGTGCAGCTGTCGGGCGGCCAGCGCCAGCGGGTGGCGATCGCTCGCGCCTTTCTGAAAAACGCCCCAACCCTGGTGCTCGACGAGGCGACTTCGCATCTCGATGCGGTCAGTGAGGCGCAGGTGCGCGGCGCCTTGGATGCGCTGATGCGCGACCGGACCACGATCGTTATCGCCCATCGGCTGTCGACGGTACGCAACGCCGATCTGTTGGCGGTGCTCGATCGTGGCCGCCTGGTCGAGACCGGCAGCCATGCCGAACTCCTGGCGCGCAACGGTCTTTATGCCCGCCTGATCCGCCATCAGATCGAGGGCGCCCGCCAGCCCTTGCGCGCCGTCGCGGATTAGGCGGAACGGCCGACGGCCGTCGCGGAGTTTGGACACCAAATGTAAGCATCCAGGGGCGGGCCCTTTACCTATCCTTTAGGCCTGTTAGATCTTGATTACTTGAGCCAATCGGTCGTCGCAGCAAGGCAGAGGACCCCAAGGAAGGAACGCGCGGTCTTTTCGTAGCGGGTGGCAACGGCGCGCCATTCTTTCAGCCGTGCCCAGAGGTTCTCGACGAGGTGGC
>JAFAOB010000418.1 GCA_019238055.1 Alphaproteobacteria bacterium | reverse complement strand
TCTTCTGGGGCTATGTATTGTTCGAGGTGCCGAGCAACATTATCCTCGAAAAGGTCGGCGCCCGGTTGTGGATCGCGCGGATCATGGTCAGCTGGGGTATCGTTTCCGGTGCCACCGCGCTTGCAACCGGCCCCTATAGCTTTATGGCGATCCGATTTTTGCTGGGCCTTGCCGAGGCGGGACTGTTCCCCGGCTTTGTGCTTTATTTCACCTACTGGTTCCCCGACGCGCACCGCGCGCGCATCAATTCCGGCTTCACTTTGGCGCTGCCGATCGCAGTCGCGAGCGGTGCTCCGGTGTCAACGGCACTGCTCGGCCTTAACGGCTTTCTCGGCCTGCGCGGCTGGCAGGTCATGTATATTTTTGAGGCGATTCCAACCGTACTGATCGGGATTGTGACGTTTTTCTACCTCACCGATCGGCCAGGTGACGCGCATTGGCTCGATGCCGATGAAAAGACTTGGCTCGAGCAAAGGATCGGGCATGAACGGCATCGGATCGAGGCGCATCACGGGATCGGCGTGCTGCGCTCGTTCTTCGACCCCAAGGTGCTGCTGCTGTCGATCAATTATATCGGCATCGTCACCGCCAGCCTTGGGCTCTTGCTGTTCTTGCCGCAGATCATCAAGCAACTCGGCGTCAGCAACATGCAGGTCGGCTGGCTGACGATGATCCCCTATATCTGCGGCGCGATCAGCATGCTGGTATGCGGCTGGATCTCCGATCGGATCGGCGATCGCCGCTGGAGCCTGTTCGTGACCTGTGTGATTTCGACGGCGGGCCTCGTCTTTGCTGGGCTGACCGTCGGCACGGTGTGGTCACTGGTTGGTATCGTGATCGCCGCGATCGGCTTTTACGGCACCAAAGGCCCATTCTGGTCGATACCGACAATGTTCCTGACCGGTCCTGCGGCGGCTGCCGGCATCGCGTGGATCAACTCGCTCGGCAACCTCGGCGGTTTTTTTGGGCCGACGATCGTCGGCTGGGCGAAACAGCTGACCGGCAGCTTTGCCGGCGGGCTCTATGCGCTGGCGCTGTGCGCGCTGATTTCCGCTGTGGTGTCGCTGTTCGGGCTCAAGATCCGCAACGCGGTCAGGGCGCCCGAGCCCGCCGCCCTGCTCGCCGAATAACTCTCGGCTCGACACTCTGCTGCGCGCCCGGAGCGGTAATAACCGCTGCCGATCTTCAAAACAAAACGCGCAAGCTTTGCCTGTGGGTTGGGCAGCTGCATACGGGCGGCGCAGGGGAAAACTCTGGTCCGGGAATGAGGTCCGGACGCGATCCGGCGATCCCGGCCCGGATCGGCCTCGATAACGCGTCTGCTGAGGCCCGGACCTACCCTTCTCCGTCAAAGATTGTGCCAATCGCCGCCAAAGTCCGGTGCTTGCCGGCGGTGCGCTTGCACTCGTAGGATCAATGCCTCGCGCGCAGCCAGAAGGATAGGCGATGCCACACCTGTCGACCGATGATGGCGTCCGACTCTATTACGAAGACACCGGGTCTGGGACGCCGATCGTCTTTGTTCATGAATTTGCTGACGATTATCGCGGCTATGAAGGACAGATGCGGTATTTCGGTCGGCGCTATCGCTGCATTGCCTATAATGCCCGCGGATATCCGCCGTCGGATGTGCCGGAAGCGCCCGAGCGCTACTCCCAGGAACGCGCTCGGGACGACATTCGCGCCGTGCTCGAAGCATTGGCGATCGACAAGGCGCATGTCGTCGGCATTTCGATGGGCGGGTTTGCCACCCTGCATTTCGGCTTTGGCTATCCGGATCGCGCGCTCTCGCTTGTCGTCGCGGGCTGCGGCTACGGTGCCGAACCGGGCAAGCGCCAGCAGTTCCACGACGAGACCGCCAAGACCATTGCGCTGATCGAAGGACAGGGCATGGCCGAGGCAAGCAAGGTCTATGCGCAGGGGCCGAGCCGGGTTCAGTTCCAGAACAAGGACCCGCGCGGTTGGGCCGAGTTTGCGGCAAACCTCGCCCAGCACTCGACTACAGGTTCGGCGCTGACCATGCGCGGTGTGCAGGCGCGGCGTCCGTCATTGTGGGATCTGACCGAACAGATGGCCCGCCTCGAGGTGCCGACCCTGATTATGACCGGCGACGAGGATCATCCCTGCCTCGAACCCGGCATCCTGATGAAGCGCACGATCCCAACCGCTGCTCTCGTGGTGTTTCCAAACACCGGGCATGCGCTCAACCTCGAAGAGCCGGATTTGTTCAATCGCACCCTCGATGAATTCTTTCACCAGGTTGAACGCGGTCGCTGGCCGCACCGCGACCCGCGCGCGGTCACCGGCTCGATCCTTGGCGTGCGGTAGGGGTGGTGTTGCACAAAGCTTGAAGAGGGGATCGGATCATGGCTGACTTCATCCTCCGCAACGGCGAGGTCATTGACGGCAGCGGAGGACTGCGCTTCCGCGCCGATGTCGCGATCGTCGGCGATCGCATTGCCGCGATCGGCGCCGTCGGTAAGACTACGGGCGCGCGCGAGATCGACATATCGGGCAAAATCGTGGCACCCGGGTTTATCGATGTGCACACGCATGACGACCGCGCCTTGTTTGCGACCCCGGAGATGGCGGCAAAAGCAAGCCAGGGGGTAACGACGGTCATCACCGGCAATTGCGGGATCAGCCTGGCCCCGCTTGCCCTCGATCAGGCTCCGCCGCCGCCGCTCGATCTGATCGGCGATGCCGGCGACTACCGGTATGACCGCTTTGCCGATTACCTCGCCGAGCTCGACCGCAACCCGGCTGCGGTCAATGCCGCCTGCCTCGTCGGGCATTCGACGTTGCGGGTCGGCGCGATGACGACACTCGACCGCCCGGCCGAATCAGCCGAAATCGAGCGCATGCGCAGTCGGTTGCAGGAAGCCCTCGATGCCGGTGCGGTTGGGCTTTCGAGCGGGCTCGCCTATGCCCCGGCCGAGCATGCCCCACCCGCCGAGATCGAGGCCTTGGCGGTACTGCTGCGCCCGGCGGGCGCGCTCTATACGACCCACATGCGCAACGAGGGCGAGCATGTTCTCGACAGCCTTGAAGAGAGTTTTGCGGTCGGGCGCACGGCGGACGTGCCGGTCGTGATTTCGCATCACAAGACAATCGGGCGCGCGAATTTCGGCCGCACCGCGCAAACCTTGCCGGTCATCGCATCAGCCATCGCTGAGCAGGAGGTTGGGCTCGACGCCTACCCGTATATCGCCTCGTCAACGGTGCTGAGCGCGGCGCAAGCAGGGCGCGCCTCCAAAGTGCTGGTCACCTGGTCAAAGAGCGTGCCCGAGCAAGCCGGGCGGGAATTGGCGGCCATCGCTGCCGATTGGGGTGTGGGCATCGAGGACGCAGTCAGTCGCCTGCAACCGGCCGGTGCGATCTATTGGACGATGGACGAGCCGGATGTTCAGCGCGTGCTGCGCTTTCCACACACGATGATCGGCTCGGATGGTCTGCCGCACGATTTCCATCCGCATCCGCGACTGTGGGGCACATTTCCGCGGGTCCTCGGCCATTATTGCCGCGAGCTGGGCCTGTTCGGCCTCGAGGAGGCGGTTCGGCGGATGACCGGCCTCCCGGCGGCGCGCTTTGGCATCAGCCGGCGAGGGAATGTGACGGTCGGCAGTTACGCCGATCTGACCGTATTTGATCCGGAGACGGTCATCGATCGCGCGAGCTTTGAACAACCGATGGTACCCGCCGCCGGGATCGAGCACGTCTTTGTCAATGGACGTCCGGTGTGGGCCGATGGGAAGCCCACCGGCGAACGCCCGGGCCGTGCGTTGCGGCGTC
>JAFAOB010000307.1 GCA_019238055.1 Alphaproteobacteria bacterium | reverse complement strand
CATGGGTCAAGAGGCGATGGGACGGTATCGATACCCGCAGCGGGAACATCGCGCGTTACCGCGAGCGCGGAACCGGTGCGCGCGATGGCCGCTCAAGTAACCGGGCCGTAGGCCATCCGTCGCTTTCAAATTTTCATTAACAAATTTTTCATAATTTTAATTCGCCAGCGCGACCCGTTCTCTTCGCGCCGGAAGCGGTCGCAAGCTAAGCTCAATAAAAGTGCCCATCAGCAAGAATAAAAATTAAGAATTGGAGAAATAGATCGGTCAGACCGCTCATAACGGTCCACCGAACCGCAGCTGATCGCGTTAAAGCGCTCAACAGCAAAAATGCATGTGCGGGTTGACACGGTGGATTCACGCCGTTTAGTCTGCCGTCGTCTCATTTGTCCTACCCGGAAGTTTGATAATAATCCGGGACGGCGCCAGTTTGCACTCCAAGCCCATACCAATAGTGATGGCATGGCGGCGAGCCCGTGCGTGCCAAGCGGCAGAGGAGTGCCCCAACAAGAAAGGAGACGCAATCGGATGCCGTTGCGCCAGACGATTGGCATTTCCCTTGTCCTGCTGATGGCTTCAGCAGGTGCGATGGCGAAATCACCCGATAAGAGCACTCCGTTGCAGCAGAGCGCAGGCCAAAAGGGCGAGCCCGCCAGCTCGGCCAAACACTGCGGACCAGCACCCAATGAAGGCAATGCCGCACCTTCGCGCTCGCCGACCAGGTTGGCCATTCGGCGCGATCGCCGCTCGCGTAGTGACGTCCGGCATTTCACCGAGGGCAGCGCCGCCGGGGACCCCGATTGGGTGGCGATGCACACCACCGGCTACCTGGAGTTTGGCGACGCATCCTGGTACGACCTTGTCGGCTCGCGTACCGCGGACGGCGAATGGCTCAATACCGTGACCCCGACCGCGGCGCATCGCACATTGCCGCTCGGCTCCATCGTCAAGGTGACCAATCTGGATACCAGACGCTCGGTGATCGTCAGGATCAACGACCGCGGTCCGTGGAGGCGCCGCTTTATTATCGATCTGTCGCCGCGGGCCGCCGAAGAACTCGGCATGGTGCGGGCCGGGGTTGCCGCGGTAATGGTCGAAAGGGTCGCCACCGGGACAAATGTTGCAGCAAACCCGCTTCCCGCCATCTACTCGAACTGATCTCGGCGATGAGACTCAGTAGAGAGCCGGCGTAAACGGAGAGGCGGCCTCGATCGAACCGCTTGGGCCAGGCCCGCAACCGCCGCTACCGCGAATACCAATCCAGCGTCGCGGTGAAGACGACAAAAGCCCCGAGCACCAAACTCAGAACGGCGATTTCGCCAGGCGTCATCGCATCCTCCGATGCGGCCGTTGGAGGATGCGGCGCGGCAATCACCAGCCCATTGATCTGGATCAAATCGACGAACCTGATTTTGCCCCGGGGCCAGGCATGTCTCGTTGCTCGCCGCGGTGATCGGGCGGAAGGGTTAGCCCATGCCCGACACCGACCTCGGCTCAATCCCGTACATGATGCGGATTTCGCCCGGCTGCCGGAAGGGATAGCTGTCCTTGCCAAGATATTTCTTGGCGAGCTGATCGATATGCGCATCAGCGCCATCTTCCGTGGCAGAGGCGACCTGCCCGCGGATCTGAACATAACGATAGGGATTGTCGGGATCCATGATCGCCAGCGCGACTGCCGCCCCTGGCTTTAAATTGCGCGCCTTGACCCGGCCCTTGGCGGTATTCACCCGCAATTTGCCGCCAGCATAATCAAACCACACCGGTGTTACCTGCGGGGTCCCGTCAGGCATCACTGTGGCGAGTGAGGCGAAGGCTTTTTTCTGCTGCAACAGCTCAAGATCGCTCTCGGGTATCGATACCATCTGGAGATTTCCCTTTTGAATACCCCGGCGCAGGCATCAATCGGCCCAACCCAGGAATTCTCCTGCCAACGGCCGACCAGCACCGCCGTTCCACTGTTGTGGCGAGGTGTTAGCAATCGCCAGAGGTCTTGCTGGCGGTGCGGAGGCTCTCGACTTCTGCCATCTTCGGGGTAAACGGTGCCGGGAGGATCGCAAATGCCAGAGCACAATGCTGAGCAGGTTGTTGGTCTTAGAGCCCTCTTTACCGCGTTTCTGATTGTCTCGCTGTGCGCTGTCGGCGGCGGCAGTGGGATTGTCTTGGCGCGCCGCATAGCAGTCGAGAACCATCGCTGGATAAGCGACGGGGAATTTGCCGATATCGTCAGCCTTTGCCAATTTATGCCTGGGCCAAATATTGTTGGCATTGCGGTCTGCGTCGGCGCCAAGATGCGCGGCGCGATCGGGGCAGTCGCGGCACTCTGCGGCTTTTTGATAATCCCTTGGTCGGTCGGCCTCTCGCTCGGCCTCTTATACCTTCACTATGCTCATCTGGCTATTCTCCGCAATATTCTTGGCGGGATTGCTGCAACGGCAGCCGGGCTTCTCATTGCGACAGGCGCAAGGCTTTTATTGCCGCATCGTGACCGACCGATAGCCTTGCTCTTCGCTGCGCTCGCCTTCAGCCTCGTCATCTTCGGCAGATTACCGCTTCTTGCGGTTTTGTTTACCCTTGTACCGATCAGCATTATCGTTGCCAGCTTCGAAAGCGCGAGAGTACGATGACCGGCCCTTCCGCACCTGTGGCGTTGACGGCGCATCTTGCTTTGGTTTCGTCGATCAGCTTTGGCGGCTTCCCGACCGTCCTGCCGGATGTCCGCAACTTCGTCGTCGGCACCCATCGCTGGATGACGGATCAGGAGTTCGCCAACCTATTTGCGATGGCGCAATCGCTTCCCGGACCGAACATGATCCTGATGATGAGTTTTGTCGGGTGGAAAGTTTGGGGGTTCCCCGGGGCCGTGGCGAGCGCGTTCGCCACCTTCGGGCCGCCTTGCACGATGTACTTCGCCGCCTACCGGCTATGGGATCGGTTCCGCGCCGCGCCGTGGCAACACATGGTCCGGCTCGGCCTCGTTCCGGTTATCATGGGGCTCATCATCGCCAGCGGCACAGTGATGGCGCGCGCGGCCGATGCCAGTTGGCGAGCCGCGGCCGTGACAATTACCGCCGCCGCAATCACGCTGGCGACGCGGCTCAATCCCATGTGGATGCTCCTCGCAGGCGGCGCTCTCGGCGCCCTCGGCCTTCTTTAATCTGCCGAAGCGCTTGCGAGGATGACCGTAGGTTTTAAGAAGCGGTTTTCAGTGCGCCAGGCGAAGCTGGCGCGTTCCAGCCGGTGCAAGTCCGGCCCGGGTAGGATGGTAGCGCATCGCCCGGTAGCGAGTGTTGCGTCGGGGAAGGTGACGACCCCGGCGAAGCGTACACAGCAATCCTG
>JAFAOB010000257.1 GCA_019238055.1 Alphaproteobacteria bacterium | reverse complement strand
CACACCCCACAGGATTGCTGTGTACGCTTCGCCGGGGTCGTCACCTTCCCCGACGCAACACTCGCTACCGGGCGATGCGCTACCATCCTACCCGGGCCGGACTTGCACCGGCTGGAACGCGCCAGCTTCGCCTGGCGCACTGAAAACGGCCTCTCTGTCTTTGCTCCGCACACGGCGCCAGCCGGCGGGCGCTACAGTCTGGTCGAGGGCGGCGGCGTTGTTCTAATCCGGAGCAATATCCAAAGTCATTGTGGACCGCCACGCGCAACGGCATTCCGGCGGCAATGGGCAGCAGTGAACGCGTGGTTAAACCCACTGCAGCTCGATCTATTGCAGCAGGCACCCGTGCCGCCAAGGGATCGCATGTGCGGGATGCTTGTGATCACTGCGCATTCGCGTTGGGGCGAACCGACCGTACCGGCCTATGTCGGGCTGGGCATCCCCAATGCAGACCTCACGAATTGGGTCCGCCTGATCGCCATCACGGACTTGCTGGCGCTTTATCACGATACCGATGTCGCCGCCCGTAAGCCGAGCGAAGCACCCGTCAAGATCAAAGACATGGCCGTGCCCCGGCTCAAGAAACGGCCTGACGCGGGCTAGGGTTTGAGAAGCCCCTTCCACGGGACCGGAGGAAAAAAACATGCGTAACGGAACGCCAGGATTCCAATCGGAACGGCTGGTGGAGGCAAGGGAATCGCGCGGCCTTACCCAGGTTGCGCTCGCCGATCTCATTAACCGGACCAGTTCCAGCATTTCGCGCTGGGAGGCCGGCAACCAATCGCCTGAACCGGAGGCATTGGAGATCTTAGCCCGTGCGCTCAATCTGCCGATCACCTTTTTTCTTCGGCCACGGGCGCACCACGGCGACAATCCGATGTTTTTCCGCTCCATGGCGAACACAACACTAGGTCTGCGTCGACGTACTTGCGGGCGCCTACATTGGGCAGAAGAGATCGCCTTGGTTCTTCAAGAGTGGCTAGATCTGCCGACGGTTAACGTGCCGCGCCTCGACGCCGCCGATTACCGGGAGATTGGAGAGACCGAGATCGAACGGATGGCTGGTGAATGCCGGAGTTTGTGGAGCCTCGGCAACGGCCCGATCGCCGATCTGCTTCTGGTCATGGAAAACGCCGGTATCTGCATCGTGAAGGAAGAAGTCGGCAGCGTCACCATGGACGGCCTTTCCCATTGGTCGGACGCGGATCATCGCCCGTATGTGATGATTGCAGCAGACAAGGATACATGTGCGCGCTCACGGCTAGATGCGGCGCATGAGCTTGGCCACCTGGTTCTGCATGGGCGGATAAAGGAGAGGACACTCGCCGATGCAGCGGCATTCAAGGAAGTTGAGCGCCAGGCCTTTCTCTTCGCCGGCGCGTTCCTAATGCCGGGCGAAAGCTTTGCCGCCGAAATCTGGTCACCGACATTGAACGGGTTTTTGCCTCTCAAGGAGAGATGGAAGGTGTCCCTCGGTGCGATGATCAGGCGCTGCCGTACCCTCGGCATGATCAACGATGAATACGAACAACGCTTGTGGAAACATTATAGCTCACGGGGCTGGCGCAAGGCCGAACCCCTCGATGACACCATTCCCGTCGAATCTCCGCGGCTGTTGGCCCGCTCGGTGCGCCTACTAATCGATGAAGGCATCCGAACGCGCGAGCAACTGCTCAGTGACTTCCGGCTCCCAGAGGGGGATATAGAATCGCTGTGCGGGTTGCCACGAGGTTTTATGACTTCTGCGGCAGCGGAGCTTGTTCCCCTGCTACGCCTAAAGGTCTCAGGAACTGCGGCTACCACCTCAGAAAATTCGGAGACCGGTCAACTCATTGAATTCCGCCGCAGCCGTCGCGAATGACGATGGATAAGCGGCAACTCAGCGAGCGCGACATTTGCTCCAAATTCATCACTCCCGCCGTCACGGCCGCGGGATGGGATCCACTGTTGCAAATCCGCGAAGAGGTCAGCTTCACCAAGGGCCGGATCATTGTGCGCGGCAAGCTCGTCAGCCGAGGGAAGGGTAAGCGGGCGGATTATATTCTCTATTTCAAGCCGAATATCCCGCTCGCGCTGATCGAGGCGAAGGATAATACGCACAGCGTAGGCGACGGCATTCAGCAGGGGCTCGAATATGCCGATACCCTGGACATCCCATTCGTGTTCTCCTCTAACGGCGATGGCTTTGTGTTCCATGACCGCACCGGGACTAGCCCGACCAAAGAAGCGAATCTCCCACTGTCGGCCTTCCCGTCGCCCGCAGCGCTGTGGGAGAGGTTCCGCACCTGGAAAGGGCTGACTCCGGAAGCCGAAGCGATCGTCCTTCAGGACTATTTCGACGACGGTAGCGGCAAGGCGCCACGCTATTACCAGGTGACCGCGGTCAATGCAGCGATCGAAGCGATCGCCAAAGGGCGCGACCGCATCCTGCTCGTAATGGCAACCGGCACTGGGAAGACCTACACCGCGTTCCAGATCATCTGGCGGCTCTGGAAGGCGGGGCGAAAGAAACGCATTCTGTTTCTCGCTGACCGCAACGTTCTGATTGACCAGACAATGGTCAACGACTTCCGTCCCTTCGGCCCGGCGATGGCGAAGCTCAGCACCGCGAGCAAGACCATCGAGCGTAGCGACGATGTAGAGGTCGAGCTTCCCACCGCGATCGACCGCAAGCGCCGGATCGACACCGCCTATGAGGTGTATCTCGGTCTTTATCAGGCAATCACTGGGCCAGAGGAACGTCAGAAGCTGTTCCGGGAATTCTCGCCAGGCTTTTTCGATCTTATCGTAATTGACGAGTGCCATCGTGGCAGCGCCGCAGAAGACTCTGCCTGGCGTGAAATCCTCGAATATTTCAGCGAGGCAACTCAGGTGGGTCTCACGGCAACCCCGAAGGAGACCCGCTATGTCTCCAACATCGGCTATTTCGGCGATCCGGTTTACTCCTACTCCCTCAGGCAGGGTATCCGAGATGGCTTTCTTGCCCCCTACAAGGTAATCAAGGTCCATATCGACCGCGACATCGAAGGATACCGGCCTGAAGCGGGCACCCTCGACCGCGAAGGCAATGAGGTTGAGGACCGGATTTACAATCAGAAGGACTTCGACCGGCACTGGTGATCGATGACCGCACGCGCCTGGTCGCGGCCAAAGTCAGCGATTTTCTAAAGGAAAGCAGTGACCGCTTCCAAAAGACGATCGTCTTCTGCGTCGATGAGGAGCATGCGGCGCGGATGCGCCAAGCCCTGATCAACGAGAACAAGGATCTTTGCGACGAGAACCACCGCTACGTCATGCGGATTACCGGCAGCGACGGGGAGGGGCAGGCGCAGCTCGGAAATTTCATCGATCCGGAGAGCCGCTATCCCGTCGTCGTCACCACATCGCGACTGCTCTCAACCGGTGTCGACGCTCAGACGTGTCGGTTGATCGTCCTCGATCGGTCTGTCGGTTCGATGACCGAATTTAAGCAGATTGTCGGGCGCGGCACCCGCATCCACGAGGACACCCGCAAATATTACTTCACACTGATGGATTTCCGGGGAGCGACCAATCACTTCGCAGATCCTGAGTTCGACGGCGAACCGGTGCAAATCTATGAGCCGGGCGAAAACGATCCAATCACGCCACCAGACGACGAACCGCCAATTTCAACGGACGATGAGCCTATACCGCCGACCCCCGGCGGCGATGAGACCGTCATCGATGGTGAGCCGCCGGACATCACTATTCCGCCCGGCGGCGAACGCCGGCAGAAGGTGTATGTCGACGGCGTGCATGCGACCATTGTCGCCGAGCGCGTGGAGTATCTCGACGAGAACGGCAGGCTGGTCACCGAGAGCCTTCGGGATTTTACCAAGAAGGCGCTGAAGCAGCGCTTCACTAGCCTTGATGCCTTTCTGCGGCGCTGGAAAGCCGCGGAGCGGAAGCAGGCGATTATCGAGGAGCTGGAAAGCGAGGGCCTCCCCCTCGAGCCGCTCCTCGAAGAGATTGGCAAGGATCTGGACCCCTTCGATCTGATCTGCCACGTCGCCTTCGACCGGCCGCCGCTCACGCGACGCGAGCGTGTCGAACAGGTCCGAAAGTGTGACATCTTCACCAAATACGGCCCGCAGGCCCGCGCCGTGCTCGACGCGCTGCTCACGAAATACTGCGACGAAGGTGTCCTCAATCTTGAGGACCCGAAGGTTGAGACTCCCCCGCATTGGTGGACACCTTTGCTAAGCTCCGACGGGAGCGGAAAGGTGTCGAATGGGCCAGGGACGGCGTCAATTCACCGATGAGTTCAAGCGAGAAGCGGTCGCCCTGTTGGCGAGCAGCGGTCGGCCGCTGACCC
>JAFAOB010000240.1 GCA_019238055.1 Alphaproteobacteria bacterium | reverse complement strand
GGGCCCCCGATGCTGCGTCCGATTGCGTAAGCACCGGTATCGGTGGCCCAAACGACCGCGAGCAGCCATAGCAGAATTGCCCGGCCGCCGACCGTATCACGCGCCAGCCACAAGAAGCAGACACACGGCACCGCCACCCATACCGTGCCGAGCGCCGTCCATCCCGCTTCGCCTTCCGGCCTCTGCCGCGCGACGGAGAATACAAGGCCGGCGCCGAGGAGGGCGAGCGCGAGCGCGGTTCGTGCCGCTCCCACTGCAGATATCGTCACGCTGCTGACAACAACCGCGACGAGTACCAATTCCACTGCTCCCGGTGCGAATCCTCGCGCGATTGCGCCGCGACACAGCCGCCCCCATTCCCAAGCCATCAGCGCGCCGGCAGAGGCGGTCAGCAGCGCCAGCCAGGCACCGCCAAACCAGATTGCCGCCACCGGGAACGGCGCCAGCGCCAGCGCCGAGAGGATGCGCACCCGCAATCCGGCCGGTTTAGCGCGAGCCAACTCTCACCCCATAGCGGCGCTCGCGCCCGCTATATTCGGCAATCGCCTGTTCGAGATCACTTTTGCCAAAGTCGGGCCACAATGTCTTGGTGAACACCAGCTCGGAATAGGCACATTGCCACAATAAAAAGTTGCTAATACGCTGCTCGCCGCTTGTTCTGATCAACAGGTCCGGATCGGGCAAGTCAATGGTAAATAGATGACGCGTGAAACAATCTTCATCGATAGCGTCGAGCGCGAGTTTTCCCTGCACGGCTGAGGTTGCGATCGCCTGGACTGCGCGGACGATTTCTGCCCGACCGCCATAGGAGAGCGCCATTGTCAAGGTGATCGCGGTATTGTCACGGGTCAGCGCCTCGGCCTGCTCGACGAGTTCGATGATATCGGACGCAAGGCGATCGATTTGGCCAATCACCTTGAGACGGATGCCGTTTCGGTGCAACTCGGCAATCTCGGCCAAGAGGTAATGACGTAGCAGACCCATCAGGTCATGGATCTCGCCCGACGAGCGCTTCCAGTTCTCGGATGAGAAGCCGAACAACGTCAGGTAGGGAATTCCCAGCTCAACGGCACCGGACACGGTGCGCCGGACGGCTTCTGCGCCGCGGCGGTGGCCGGCAATTCGCGGTAGCCCACGGGTTTCCGCCCAGCGACCGTTGCCGTCCATGATGATCGCAACATGCCGCGGCAATTGCCGTCCAGCCGGGTTCTCGGCGCCGATTGACGGCGACATCAGACCTGCAGGATCTCCCTGTCCTTCTGCGCCAGCGTCTCGTCAATGCGGCGGATCGCTTCATCGGTCAGCCGCTGGATGTCATGCTGCAGCTTGCGCTGCTGATCCTGTGAAATTTCGCCGTCCTTCTCCTGGCGCCGGAGCAATTCGATGCCGTCGCGGCGGACATTGCGCACCGAAACGCGTGCCTGCTCGGCATATTTGGCGGTCACCTTGGTCAGCTCGCGCCGCCGCTCTTCGTTGAGATCGGGGATCGGCACCCGGATCACTTGCCCCTCTGTCTGCGGATTGAGGCCAAGTCCGGATTCGCGGATTGCTTTGTCGACCGCCTTGACCGTCGCGCGGTCCCAAACCTGAACCGTAATCATCCGCGGCTCTGGTACGCTGACATTGGCGAGCTGATTGATCGGCATCGACCCGCCATAGGCCGCAACCGTGATCGGCTCAAGCAGACTTGCGGAGGCTCGGCCGGTGCGCAGCCCGCCGAATTCCTTGCGCAGCACCTCGAGGGCGCCATCCATCCGGCGATTAAGATCCTTCAGCAGCGAGTCTTCAGACATTTGCTTCACTCCCCGCGATGATTAGCCTTCTCCGTCAATGATCGTATAGCGACCCTCGCCGTGCACAAGACGCACGAACCCGCCGCCCTCGAAGATCGAAAACACCAGAATCGGGATACGGTTTTCACGCGCCAGCGAGATTGCCGAAGCGTCCATGACCTGCAGATCGCGCGCCAGCACTTCCCGGTAGTCAAGCCGCTCGAAACGCTTGGCATTTGGCACGCGCTCGGGATCGGCGTCATAAACCCCGTCGACCTTGGTCGCCTTCAAGAGCGCATCGCAACCCATCTCCGAGGCGCGCAATGCCGCCGCGGTATCGGTTGTAAAAAACGGGTTGCCGGTACCGGCGGCAAAGATGACCAGCCGTTTCTTTTCGAGATGACGCAGGGCGCGGCGGCGGATATAGGGCTCACAGACGGCCTGCATCGAGATCGCCGATTGCACCCGTGTGGCGACCCCGCATTGCTCGAGCGCGTTCTGGACGGCAAGAGAGTTAATCACTGTCGCCAGCATGCCCATGTAATCAGCGCTTGCGCGCTCCATGCCGGCTGACGCGCCTGAAACGCCCCGAAAAATATTGCCGCCGCCGATCACCAGGCAGATCTCGACGCCTAAGGCATGCACGCTTTGTATTTCGTCGGCGATACGGGCAACAAATTCGGGGTCGAGACCACCCTCGCGCGACCCCATCAACGCCTCGCCCGAGAGCTTTAACAGAACCCGGCGATATCTCAGATCGGCAGCCATGCGGCCCTGGCTCACTCGCTCCATCGCGCCGACAACAAGCGCAGCCCGGACGCTACACTAAATCGGCCGCGCTGTCGCTCCGCTACTTTGTTGTCCGGGCCGCCGAAGTGTGGCGAGCCTAATGCTTAGTTTGTGTCGCGGCCGCCACTTCAGCCGCAAAATCACTGCGGTTGCGCTCAATGCCTTCACCGAGCGCAAAACGGGCAAAGCCCGTGATGGTGATCGGGGCGCCCGCCGCCTTGGCGGCGTTTTCGACCACCTTGGCGATCCGCGTCTCCTGATCGACCACAAAAATCTGCTCCGTCAGCACAAATTCCTCATAGAATTTGCGCAGCCGGCCTTCGACCATGCGGTCGACGATGCCGCCCGATTTGCCGCTCGCGAGGGCCTGTTCGCGCAACACGCCGCGCTCGCGTTCAAGCGCGGCCAGCGGCACCGATGAAATATCGAGATAGAGCGGGCTCGCTGCCGCGACATGCATCGCCAGTTGCCGACCGAGATCGGCAAATGCTGCCCGCGGGGCGCCCGACTCCAGAGCGACGAGCACGCCGATCTTGCCGAGCCCCGGGCCGAGTGTGTTGTGTACATAGGAGAACACGCCACCTTGCCCGACCGAGAGCCGGACCGAGCGGCGCAGCACGAGATTCTCGCCGATTGTTGCGATCAGATGAGTGAGCTCTTCCTCGACGCTGCGGCCGGTTTCGGGATAGGCCGCGCGGATGAGGGTTTCCAATTCGCCACTACCGACAACGGCGAGTTCGGCGACGGTGTGAACAAACCGTTGAAAAGCCTCGTTGCGGGCAACGAAATCAGTCTCGGAATTGACCTCGACAAGAGCGCCTGCCGCGTCGCGCGTCGCCACTCCAATGAGTCCTTCGGCGGCGACCCGCCCGGCCTTTTTGGCGGCGGCGGACAAGCCCTTTTTGCGCAGCCAATCAACCGCCGTCTCGATATCGCCATTGCTGTCGCCGAGCGCTCGTTTGCAATCCATCATGCCGGCGCCGGTCTTCTCGCGCAGCTCCTTAACCAACGCCGCGGTCACTTCGGGCATTGTGTTCATCCTCTTCTCTGTCGCGCCCCACCAGCAGGCGAGGGCTTTTAGTCTCAATGTGGCGTCCGGGCCGCTTGCGCGCCAATCAGGCGTGCGCCGCAGCCGGCTCGTTTTCGACTGGCGACACTCCGGCGCCCGGTTCCTGAGCCTCCCCGGCGAGGCCGTCCACCGGTTCTTCAGGCAAATCTTCAATCGGAAGTTCGGCGCGAGCGCCAATATCGACCCCGGAGGCGGCCGCCTCGGCCTGCAGCCCGTCAAGCACGGCGCCTGCCACCAAATCGCAATAAAGGTGGATCGCGCGCATCGCGTCGTCATTGCCCGGGATCGGGTAGGCCACGCCATCCGGCGACGAGTTCGAATCGAGGATCGCGACAACCGGGATGCGCAAGGTATTGGCCTCGGCAACCGCGATCGCCTCTTTATTGGTGTCGATCACAAACAAGATGTCGGGCAGCCCGCCCATCTCCTTGATGCCGCCCAAGGCGCGTTCGAGCTTGTCGCGACTGCGCGTCAACTCCAACAGCTCGCGCTTGGTCAGCCCGGTCTGCTCGGTGTTGATTCGCTCGTCCAATTCGCGCAAACGGCGGATCGATTGCGAAATCGTCTTGAAGTTGGTCAGCATGCCGCCAAGCCAACGGTAATTGACGTAATATTGGCCGCAGCGCTTCGCCGCCTCGGCGATTGGCTCCTGCGCTTGGCGCTTGGTGCCGACGAGCAGCACGCGTCCGCCCGCCGCGACCGCGTCGCGGACCGCCTGCAGCCCCTGGTGCAGCATCGGCATCGTCTGCTCAAGGTCGATGATGTGGATGCCGTTACGCGCGCCAAAGATGTAAGGTTGCATCTTTGGGTTCCAGCGCCGCGTATGATGGCCGAAATGGACGCCGGCTTCCAAGAGCTGGCGCAGCGTGTAGGTCGGTAGCATTAGTATTCCTTTTTCCGGTTTGCACCGCCGCAGGAGAAATCGGCGCCTCCTTGCGGAGCTGCCGACACCGGAGCGGCCCTCCAGTAACGGAGGACCGCAAGCCTTGCGTGAGGGTTACGAACGGTATTTACTTACGGTGGCCGTGGCGAATTTACAAGCCGGCGCGGGGGCTGGGCCTGCCGCGTGCAGCGGCGCCCGTGGCTATTTGGCCCGGTGAAGAGCCACACTTCAGGCGAAGTCAGCTCGACGTGTCACTCGCGGGTTTGACGCCGCGGTGGCCGACCGCCGGTTCGGCGAGAAATTCATGCAGAATAGAGACGGTCGCGTCGGGCTGCTCCTCCTGCGGGACATGGCCGCAGCAATCGAGGATGCAGAGCCGAGCGGAAGGGATCGCGCCCGCAAGACGGCGGATTGCGGCGAGCGGCACGATGCGGTCCTCGCAGCCGGCGAGCAGCTGTACGGGGACCGCAATCGTCGAATAGCGCGATGCCAGTTCGTCCACATCGGGCGGGATCAGCGCGCGGGCGGCGGCGACCAGCGCCGCACGCCCGGCCCCGCAAAGCAGCGGCCGGGCATATTCTTTGACAAATGCATATTCAATCTTGGCCCGGTCGAAATAGGCAAAGCCGAGTACCCGGCGCACCATCCACTTTTTTGGCAGCAGAAAGGTGATCAGCTCGCCGAAAACCGGTACGCGCAACAGTTTTATGAAATAGGGCAGCGGCTGACGATAGGCGATGGTATCGAGGAGAGCGAGCCGGCCGAGCCGCCCGGGCGCCTGCTGCTCCAGCAGGAGTGCGGTGAGGAGCGCCACCCCACCGCCCAAGGAATGGCCCACCATCGCAAACCCATCGAGGCCGAGCGCGTCGATCACCGCAATGACCGCGGCCGCCTGATCGCGCAAACTGTAGTGTCCGTCCCGCGGTTTTCGCGAGCGCCCGAAGCCTTTCAGGTCGAGCACAATAATTCTATGATCGCCACTCAATCGCGAAATGATCTTCGACCAGGTAAAGCCGCTTGCGCCAAAACCGTGGATCAGCAAGACCGGCGGGCCGTGGCCGCAGATCTGGACATGAAGGCCAGCAATTATGCGGGTACCCATCCAGCAAACCTTAACGCAGCTCCGCGCGGCGCTGCCAGAGCTGATGAGGAGGAAAAGGGCACGAAACCTGACAGTGCTTGCGGCTTTCTTTCTGCTCGTGGTGGTGATCGAAAACATCCTGGTGGGGATATGGGCTTATGGCGTCAGCGGCCAGCCAGCCAGACAAGGCGCGCGAACCTACACGATGGCCGGGGTTTACAGTATCGCCATGCTGGTGTCGGGAGCGGCTAGCTTTATTGGCGGGACGCTCGGGTTTCTTTTCGGCATCCCGCAATCGAATATGCTCGTCGCGCGCACCGGCACCGTTGCCGACAAAGACCGGGTGACCGGAACGGCCGGCAACGGTAAGGGCCGGCAGGTCGATGCCGAGCACACCGCTATCGCAGAAGAGAGCGAAACCGCGGTCGCCGCCCCGCCAGCCGGACCAGGCTCGGGGCTGCGCCATAACACCAACCTCGAAAATATTTCCGATGCCTTGACCAAGGGACTGTTGGCAATCGGGGTGACCCAGCTCTACCGCATCGAGGGCTGGGTTCGCGCTTTGGCGCCGGCATTGGGCGAGAGCTTCGGTCCAGGCACCGATGGGCAGATCGCCGGGTTCAGCATTCTGACCTATGGCGCGATCGAGGGTTTTCTTTTCGGTTACCTGGCGACACGAACCTATCTGACCGGCGTGTTCGAGGAGAGCGACCCGCAGACCTGACCCGGCCGCACGCGGCGGCCGGAAAACGGGTTTCGACCAGTGCAGCAACAATCTCGAACATTCGGGCATCCTGGCGCTCAGATGTCGTGGACGTCGACGATGCCGGGCAAGGATCTGACCGCCGCACGCATTTTGGGATCGACGCGAAAGCCGCCGGGAATGGCGATTTCGACCTCGCTATCCTCGAGATCGAGAACCACCGACACGCGGCCGCGCCCACCGGTCTGACGACCAAACAGGTTCTTTAAATGGACAAGGGCCCGTTCTTCACCCAAAAACACCCGTAAACCCGCTGCAGTGTGAGCCACGACATCGTTGAGCGGTTCGATCTTTTGCGCGGTCAGCCGCAGGCTGTCTTCCTCGCGGCGGACATCGGCAGTGACGACGAGCGGCTCGCTGCTCTCAAACAATGGCCGCGCCTCCCGCAACATCTCCGTGAACACGGTCACCTCGTAGACCCCGCTCGGGTCGGACATTTGGACAAACGCAAATCGATTTCCCCGCGCGGACGTGCGCTCTTTGCGGCCGACGACGATGCCGGCGAGCCGAAAGCGCGTTGTCCCGTTCGCCGCCAGCGCCGCAGGCAAATCGACCCAGCGCAGGATATCGGCGCGTTCGAGGCTTTTGCCGTAGGCGTCGAGCGGATGGTTCGACAGATAAAAGCCGATCGCTGCGAATTCCTGCTGTAACTTTTCGACTGCCGGCCAGTCCTCCACCACAGGCAATGACGGTCGGGGTGCGAATGCCGGATCGATCGCGCCGAACAGGCTCTCCTGTCGGGTTTCGCGGTCCTCGGCGGCGCGGTTCGCGTGGCGTAATATCATTTCGGCTGCAGCCACGGTCTGCGCCCGGTTCGGATTGATCGCATCAAAGGCGCCGGCGCGCGCAAGGCTTTCGAATTGGCGGCGGTTGAAGCTCTTTGCGTCGAGCCTGCGGGCAAAATCGGCGAGGTCCTTAAAACCGCCGTTTTTCGCGCGCTCGCGGACCAGTTCAGCCATTGCCAGTTCGCCGACCCCCTTGACCGCGGCCAGCGCATAACGGATCGCAGGTTTGCCGCTCTTGGGATCGGTCTCGACCGAAAACGTCGGCTGTGAGCGGTTAATGTCGGGCGGCAACAGCTTGATGCCGAGCCGGTCCAACTCTTGCCGCAGCAAATTGAGCTTATCCGTATTACCGAGGTCCAAGGTCATCAGCGCCGCCATGAACTCGACCGGATGGTTCGCCTTCAAATAAGCAGTTTGATAGGTGATCAGCGCATAGGCTGCGGCATGCGGTTTGTTGAAGCCATAGCCGGCAAATTTTGCCATCTGGTCAAAGATCAGCTCGGCCCGACCCCGCTCGACACCGCGCGTCACGGCTCCGTCGACGAACTGCTGGCGTTGCGCGTCCATTTCCGACTGGATCTTCTTCCCCATTGCCCGGCGCAACAAATCGGCGCCGCCAAGCGTATAGCCGGCCAAGACCTGGGCTATCTGCATGACCTGTTCCTGGTAGGTCATGACCCCGTAGGTTGTATTCAGGATAGGTTCGAGTGCCGGGTGTAGGTAATCGGCCGCTTCTTCGCCATGCTTCACCGCGATGTAGCGCGGGATGTTCTCCATCGGGCCTGGCCGGTACAGCGCATTGGCCGCGATGATGTCCTCGAAATGGTCCGGGCGCAGCCGTCTGAGCATGTCTCGCACGCCCGCACCTTCGACCTGGAACACTCCGACTGTATCGCCGCGGCTCAAAAGCTCGAACGTCGGGCCATCGTTGAGCGGCAAATTGGCGAGGTCTAGCGTGATCCCACGTGCTCTCAACAATTCGAGGCACCGCGCCAGCACGGTCAGGGTTTTGAGCCCGAGAAAATCGAATTTGACGAGACCGGCAAGCTCGACCCACTTCATGTTGAACTGTGTCGCCGGCATTTGGGAGCGCGGATCGCGATATAATGGGACCAATTCGACGAGCGGCCGATCACCGATTACGACCCCAGCGGCATGGGTCGAGGCATGGCGATAAAGCCCTTCGAGCTTGAGCGAGATCTCGATCAGTCGCGCTACTGCCTCATCAGCCTGACGCGCCTGCTGCAGCGCGGGCTCCCCGGCGATCGCCTGGGCCAAGGTGACCGGATGCGCCGGGTTGTTGGGCACCAATTTGCACAACCGATCGATCTGACCATAGGGCATCGCCAGCACGCGGCCGACATCGCGCAACACCGCGCGCGCCTGCAATTTGCCAAAGGTGATGATCTGCGCTACCCGATCGCGGCCGTATTTCTGTTGGACATAGCGGATGACCTCATCACGCCGGTCCTGACAGAAATCGATGTCAAAATCCGGCATCGACACGCGCTCGGGGTTCAGAAAGCGCTCGAACAACAGCCCAAAGCGCAAGGGGTCGAGATCTGTAATCGTCAAAGCCCAGGCGACGACTGAGCCGGCGCCGGAACCGCGCCCCGGCCCGACCGGGATCCCTTCGCGTTTAGCCCATTGGATAAAGTCGGCGACGATCAGGAAATAGCCGGCAAAGCCCATCTGGATGATCGTGCCGAGCTCGAATGCGAGCCGCTCGCGATACGGCTCTGCCTCCGCCTCGCCGATCCTGAGCCGACCCAGCCGGGCCTCAAGGCCGGCAAGCGCCTCACGCCGCAACGCACTCGCTTCGCTCTCGCCATTTGCGGTTGGGAAAGCCGGCAGGATCGGCTGGCGCGGCAGCGGAATAAAGGCGCAGCGCCGCGCGATAACAAGCGTGTTGTCGCAGGCTTCGGGCAGATCGGCAAAGATCTCGCGCATCTCCGCCGCCGGCCGAAAATAATGCGCTGGGGTCAGCCGTTTGCGGTCGTTATCGGCAACTGCCTTTCCCTGTGCAATGCACAACAGGGCGTCATGCGCTTCGTAAAAGTCGCGGTCGGGAAAATAGGCGTTGTTGGTGGCAACCAAAGGAAGATCGTGGCGATAGGCGAGATCGACGAGGCCTGGCTCGCTGCGCGCCTCCTCGTTGCCGCCATGGCGCATCAGCTCGATATAGAGCCGCCCAGGGAAGGCATTATGCAGTTCGCTTAATACCATTTCGGCCGCGTCGCTTTGGCCCTCGGCGAGCAGCCTGCCGATCGGCCCTTTCGAGCCGCCGGTCAGGCAAATGAGCCCATAGCTATGGGCGGCGAGATCCGCGATGACAATGGTCGGCTCCGCGGCGCCGTCGCTGTCGAGATAGGCGTTGCTGACCAGCGCCAGCAGGTTGCGGTAACCGATATCGCTCTGGACCAGCACAACCAGCCGGTCGGGTTCCATTAGTGGCCGGATAAGCGCGCCATTGCCGTCCTCGCGCGCTTTGAGCGCCAGCTCGCAGCCGATGATCGGTTGCACGCCGGCGGCGGCACAGGCGGTCGCGAATTCGAGCGCGCCAAAGAGATTACCGCTGTCGGTGATCGCTACTGCCGGCATGTTCTCTGTCTTGCAGCGCGCCACCAGATCCTTGATCGTGATCGCTCCCGACGACAGCGAATAGGCGGTGTGAACCCGCAGATGAATGAAATCGGCCAGCGGCATGGCACCAATATCGCACGCACCGACGCAGATTTCACGCGTGCCGAGAGTCCGACCACGCAAATGCCTACGTATTTACGAGATTTCAGAGGTGCTTGCGCCCACCCGCGCAGAGCGCGAGCGGTCCGCCGGCAATGCTCATTGCTCGTCCGCTTCAAATCGGCGATTCGGCAGCAAGTCCCCTGAGACGATGATCATGATCCGGATGCGCGGTCGCTTACTAAGCGCTTACGGCGGCTCGTTTGAGAAGATGATCGTGCCGCTTGCGGCGAACATGCCGCCGACACCATGACAGACCGAGATCTTGGCACCGGGGATTTGGGCGGGGGCGATGCCGCGCATCTGGCGCACGCTTTCCTGCAAGGCATACATCCCGTACATGCCGGAATGCATGTAGGAAAGGCCGCCGCCATTGGTGTTGAGCGGCAATTTGCCGCCGGGGGCGGTGTTGCGCTCGGCGATAAACGGGCCGCCTTCGCCGCGTCCGACAAACCCCAGATCTTCGAGACCGTAGATCGGCAGATGGGCGAAGGCATCGTAGATCATCAGATGGTCGACATCGCTGTGGGTAATGCCGCCCTCGGCAAACGCCTTGGCGCCGGCGACGCGAAACGCGCGCGACGAGGTGAAATCCGCCATCTGGCTGACCATCGGCGTCTCCACACTCTCGCCGGTGCCAAGGATATAGACCGGCTTTTGCGGGAAATCGCGGGCGCGCTCGGCGGCGGTCATGATTAAGGCGCCGCCGCCGTCAGTGACCAGACAGCACTGCAACAGGCGGAACGGGTAGGCGATCATCCGCGAGTTCAACACATCCT
The DNA here is from genome assembly GCA_019238055.1 of Alphaproteobacteria bacterium. GTDB lineage: Bacteria > Pseudomonadota > Alphaproteobacteria > ATCC43930 > CGMCC-115725 > AP-15. Next base: position 313 of record JAFAOB010000240.1, on the reverse strand, counting down.
CGACGGTGATCGGCGTCCTGAAGGTGGCGCGCGGGTTCTTGGCGGCCCATTCGCGCTGCACGACCGAGACCATCGCCAGGGTCTCGTGCGATAGGCCGTAGGTCTTCATGTAGCGCAGCACCGGGATCGTAAACAAAGTCGGCGGCCCCATTGGCCCATAGGGCTGCTCGAACTGGCCCGGCAGGCTGGAGTTGCCGCCACCGCCGCGGAAGCCGCCGGCGCCGACGCGCGAGCGCCCGCTCTCGCCGTGGGTGATCAGCACCGTCTTGCAGAGGCCTTCGTTGATCGCCGCCGCCGCGTGGCGCACGTGCAG
>JAFAOB010000217.1 GCA_019238055.1 Alphaproteobacteria bacterium | reverse complement strand
GCGTCGCCTCGTCCAGCCGACCCGCCAGCGCTCGATATTTGCTCCCGATGATCCCCGGATCCCCCATGCCAAAAGAGTGCTGGAAATGCCTTCAGTGTTCAAGTTATTTTTGCTAAAGTCCTTAGTCTGTGGCCACCATCCCCAGCTTCAGTTCGAGGCAGATGCCCGTTAGAACGCCGTCCGAGTCGCTATGGATGGCGATGCCATAGTGATGGCCGACCTCGATCAGCTCGCGGGCCCGCCCGAGCGCTTCAAACTCCGTTCGGTAATACTCGGTGCGCCTGATAGCGTTGCTGGCCCAACCGTCCTCATAGGAAACCCGATACGTCATCTCGCCTCCTAACAGTTTTTTAAGAATCAGCCACCCGCGCTCAGGGTTGAAATATTCGAGATCCCATCCTCGAAAAATTCTTTAGCATCCATTAAATTCCCTGATATTTGGGGAGATCTGACAGGCGGTTTCAACGACGATGATCGTGCTTTGTGGCAGCACCGAGACTGTTTTGAAACATTCGGTATCAGAGGCGTAATATAGCGCTTTTATGACGTTATTAAGCGGATGTTGTCTCTTTTTGAGAATTCTTTCGCCGAAGGGGGAATCAGCGAGGAAGCGAACCGTGTAGCCACAAGGCGTCGTCAACGATTGCGTTTTGGTTTTAGCATGATCGGCCGCTGCGAGAATGCCGCCGGTGGATGGTTTGCCTGCCGTGCTCGGTCGATCGCTCGAGGACCAGCTTGCCGCCTACATATTGCGCCCCGGAGCGATTGGTCTCGCTGCTCAGATGACCTTTGCCATGTTTCCGATCATTCAGGTCTGGCGACGATAGAACCGTGTCAGAGATGGGGGTTGCAGAACCGCGCATCCGATGCCCTTATCCATTTGTCGGATCTCAGCGCATCGGCGACTGAGACCGTGATGCTGTCGAAATATGGGAATGACCAGGGTGGTCATTGTGCCCGAGGGCACGTCGAGCAAGGCATCCACAGCGGCTATCTTGACGTTTGCTCCGAACACCGCTTCTACCGCCGATCGTCGCCCACATCGGTTTGCCGAGCATCGGATGGACGCACGCACCTGTGCCATAGGAGATTGCGGGTTCGCTGAGTCGGGTGCCCTTCGTCCAGAGTGGTGATACCGGATCGTTCGAGCGCCGTTTTGTATTGCTCTACAGGGTAAATTGTTCGCCACTGGCCTTAGCAGCAACTTGGGCAACAGCAATGGCATAGTCTCGGCTGCGAGTCCGATCGTATGCGATTTGCCCCGCACTTTGTGCAGCGAAGTCGACAATCGCATCATACAAGCGAAATGCGTCGTAAACAGGAGCCAAAGCTCGGATGATAGAAAGGTCGAGGGGTGTCGGCTTGTTTGCTAATAATTTAGAGAGATCGGATGGTGTGATGTCATATTCGGTCGTGGAATCGAGTAGATCGCTAATTACTGACATCCATGCCTCGCAAATTGAAGGTACAGCATTAAGGAAAGGTAAGGAGCAGTTCGTAACACTTGGGAATCTGTCACAAATAACCGAATATGTCAGATGATATTATGATTAATTAAAAAGCAATGATGGTTAACTTCTGGTACCCTGGCGTTTATCAGGAGCCGTGAAGCTACATCCCCTCTGGCTTCGGAAGCCCGATAGGCCAGGGTAACCACGAAGCTCAACTTTCGTGGTAACAGCGATCAGGGGTGCTCCCCAGAGCTTGTGCCCTGCCGTTCTGCCGGTTGTCGGAATGAAGGCGAGGCGCGGCAGGGGTAGATTTTCTATACGTTATTGGACAACCTCTCGCCACGGAACCGGGCATTCGGGTACCGCAGGATAATATCCCTGATAAGGATCGCACCAATACCAAACCGTAGGTCCGGGGGTACCGGCATACGGGGCGTAACCATAATTATAGCCGGTATAGTAGGGAGCCGTTGCTAGCGCTCCCCCGAGTAGCCCAAGGCCAAGACCGAGACCTATCGCGGGTCCAACTCCCCAACCGCCACCGTGACCACCATGATGCCAGCCGCCGCCGTGCCAATTACCACCGCCACCATGCCCGCCGCCTGCACCACCATGCCAATTACCACCGCCACCATGCCCGCCGTCGTGATGGTCAGCCAATGACGGAACACCCGAAGATGCCAGTAACACTGCCACCGACATCAGAGTTAGTAACCGCTTAGTCATGTCCGTCGTCCCAGTTTGTGGGCTGAGAGGTAAACGACGGGGCCTGCTTCACAATTCCGGCGCTTCTCGACCCGGCACGACCGTGGGTCGTGATTAATGTTCCGAGGCGGGGCTTGGTGTGAACCTCTGGGCATCGCATTGGACGCCGCTGTCGGTCGTCCTGGAGGACGCTGGGTCGGTGTAACGAGGTCGGAAGGGTTCGAAGGCGGAACCTTTCATCAACCTTCATAATGGGAGAAGCTCAAGTTTGAAGCCGAGACGCGCGGCACCCAGACCGAAATCCGGCGCATCGACCTTGATCACAGGAGTCCGCCGAACATGAGGTCGGATCAGCGGCTCGGTTTGGGCGATAGAGTCTCGCTCGATGATCTCGTCGACCTGGATGTCCATCGCCCAACTCAATCGTATATCGGGTTATGCGAAGTGTTCTCGCCGTTACCGGGTATGGCTAAAATATCGCGGTAATGAACCATATCGGAGGGCAGCCTGTGGCCAAGCTGGAGCGGAAGGTGGCGATCGTCACAGGCGCGGCGCGTGGTCTCGGGCGGGCCTACGCGAAACGACTCGCCGGGTTGGGTGCAAAAGTTGCGGTCGCCGACCTGAACCTGCGCTCCTATGAGGAGTTCGAGGCCGAGGCGAAGGACATGACTGCCGAGTCCACGGTGGCTGAGATCCAAGCCGGTGGTGGCGCTGCTTTGGGGGTCGAAGTCGATGTCCGCGACCACGAGGCGATCGAGGCGATGGTGGCACGGGTCGTCCAGGAATGGGGCCGGGTCGATGTGCTCGTCGCGAATGCGGGCGGAGGTCGCGGCAGGCCCGTCGATACCAAGGCCGGCACCCTCGATCCGGCGCTCTTGCAGCTTGTTACCGAGATGAACCTGTTCGGGACTGTGTACTCCTGCAACGCTGTCGCCCCGATCATGAAACGGCAGCGGTCGGGAAAAATCATTACGGTAAGCTCGGTGGCCGGGACCGCACCCTCGGTTGATGGCGGCTATGCCCACTATGGAGCAGCAAAGGCCGCTATTGCCCACTACACACGGTATCTGGCGCAGGATCTCGGACCGTTCGGGATCACCGTCAATTGCATAGCCCCCGGCGTGATAGCCACCGGGCGGATCATGGCGACGGTCATTCCCGGCAGCGTGCAGAGCAATCGTGACCGGGCCGAGTTGGTGGCTCTTCGGCGGCTCGGGACGGTCGAGGATTGCGCCAAAGTCGTCGAATTCCTCGCGACCGATCTGTCCGACTATGTGAGTGGAGCCGTGATCCCGATCGATGGCGGGCTGGTTCGCGGTTGAGCCGAGGGGCAACCCTCAGTCCCGGCGAGAATAGGTAAGTGTTCGGACGTTAGATCCGCGTTAGACCCAAAGAAGTAAGTGACCCGTCGAAGGGCCACTAAGCTATTGGAAAATTTGGCTGCCCTTCCTGAACACGTATCGAACCATGTGCCTCGCGCCTCAGCCTGATTTTCGGCGGGTCCTCGATGAGATCCGCGGGGTGCGGGTGGCAGCGTAGGGCTGGACCCAGCCCGAGGCTGGAAAGAACCGGGAATCATAGCCGCGCCGGGTTGTGGCCAAGGTCGAACGGCACGCTGGCGAGCTTTACCCGCGCGTCGGCATCATCGTCACCAACCTGGCGCGGCCGGCCGAGCGCATTGTCGCCTTCTACAATAACCGCGGCACCTGCGACATCTGCCAGGCATGATGCGTCTCAAGATCCATTCTGGTTGAAAGGGGACTGATTGCGCCGGCCGCGCAGACGCGCGAGTTCGGCATCATCGGCGTGGATCAGCCAGAGACTTTGGCTCATGATCTTCACCTTGCGCGCCGTGACGACGCCCCGCTGGACCCAGCGGTGTACGGTGTTGGCAGGCATCGCCAGCCGGGCCGCCAACTCGCCGATGGTCAGTTCCGTCGGCTCCCGATGGGGGAGCCGGGCCGTCCATGACGATTGCGCCGCCACCGGCACCCCTTGTTGATGCAGGAGATCGCGCACCATTGCAGCGGTGAGCGTCTCCCGACGCTTGGCCGGCTTCCAGCCCTCCGCGTTGAGCGCTGCAGCGATCGCCCACGGCCTCGTACCCGCAGCATGCAGCTCGGCGATCCGCTGCCGCAGCGCGGCATGAGTGCTGAGCTGAGAAACGCGCGCTACTGGGCGACGCAGACTGTGATGGGTCTGAACGCCGCCGGCCCAATGGCAGACCACCGCGACCTTCTCGCTGGTGCCGGCCACGGTAATGACGACGCGCTCCAGCATTAGTCGCGAGATCGCCTGCCGGTCGGCGGCTGTGGTGGTCGGGGCGATCCAGAGCGCCGGAATATCCTCGGCGAGGCGGCGGATAGCCACCTGCTCGGCGGGCGTCAAGGATTGGGGTTGATCGGCCAGAAAACGATCGTAGTCGGCCTTGAGGCGAAGCTCCGCCGATAGCGCCTCCTCCCAGCGCTGCTCCAGCGTGCGGGCAACCAGCCGGTTCTCCGGCTCAACGGCATCATACTGCCGGCGCGCACGCTCGGCCTCATAGCGGGCGCGTTCGAGCCGTTGCTGCCATTGCCGATGCAGCGCGGCGCGCTCCAGCTCCAGGTCTTCCAGCAGTTGCAGGTTGACCTCCAAAGCCGCCGGCTGGAGCACATCGAGCATCAAGCCGGCGACGAGCGCATCGAGCGCGTGGCCGCTCAGCGACTGGCAGGCGGCAGCGCCGTAGTTCACCGCCAATCGCGAGCAGGAATAGCGCAGAAAGCGTCCGCGATTGGGATACTGCGTGACCATGCGCTGGCCGCATCGGCCGCAGACCAGCAGGCCGGCCAAGAGCGCCGGGCCGCCGCGGGCGATCCCCTCATGTTGACTGCGGCTGGCTGCCACTTGCGCCTGGTTCCGCTCAAAGCTGTCCCAGCTTATGTAGGCCGGCACCCGATCCTTGATCAGCACCGCCGGCGCCCCCGCGGCCACGCGCCCGGTGCCGGGACGCCCCGGCACCTGCCGGCGCGGATCTATGGCGCGCCGACCGTAGGTATAAGCGCCCGCATAGATCGGGTTGCGCAACATCTCCGAGAGCGTGTAGCGGTTCGGGCGGTGCCATTCCAACTCGCCCCTCGCCGCGCCGGAGCGGACACGATGGGGCAAGTGAACCTGGTGATCGACGAGATAGCGCAGCACGCCATTGATTGTGCGACGTCGCTCAAAGACGTCAAACACCAGCCGAATCGTCGCCTGCACCTGCTCGTCGGGATCGGAGGCGATCGCGCCGGCGGGCGTGCGAACGTAGCCGCGCGGCAGATTGAAGAGCAGCTCGCCGCGCTCGGCCTTGGCGCGGCGGCCGGCCAGCATGCGGCCCTTCAGCAGGTGCAGCTCCGCCTCGCTCATTGTGCCCTTCAGACCGAGAAGGAGGCGGTCATTGTAAAATCCAGGGCATACACGCCGTCCGTGTCGGCAAGGAGCGTGTCGAACACGGCGCAGATCTCGAGAAGCTGGTGCCAGTCCCGGCACGATCGTGCCAGGCGGGACATCTCGACACCGAGCACCAGACCGACCCGGCCGAGCCCGACTTCGGCAACCAG
>JAFAOB010000144.1 GCA_019238055.1 Alphaproteobacteria bacterium | reverse complement strand
TGGTGGATCATGACCCAAACACCTCCGGGCTGCGAGGGTTCACCGATTCAGGCGATCCTGCTGTCCGGTGCAATGCTGCCACAGATCGCCGAGCATTCACTGGCCGCCTCGCACAGGGTGGGCAGAAATCATAGCGCAAGCAGCCGGAACCAAGGTATATCCGCGTGTTGGGCCTTCGCGCCTCATCCAGTCACCCAATCTCAGTCAACCAATCCGGAAAACAAGGAGATGTCGAATGCGTAGAAGACTAGCGGTCGCGGTGGGCCTGCTGACGCTGATGCTGGGTGCGATCGTCATGACGCCCTCAGCCCATGCCCAAGGAGTAAGGGTCGGCGTATTGACGTGTAATGTGTCCAGCGGCTTTGGCTTCGTGTTCGGGTCATCGCGGACTCTGAACTGTACCTTTTCAGGGTCAGGCGGACGTGTTCAGCATTACATTGGGAACATTAACCGGTTTGGCGTCGATATCGGCTATGTTCGAGGTGGGGTGCTGGTTTGGGGCGTGTTGGCGCCGACCGCAACGCCGGCTCCCTGCGCCTTGGCGGGCAATTATGGCGGCGTTACCGCCCAAGCCAACGTCGGTGTCGGCGCCGGGGCCAATGTCCTGGTCGGTGGCAGTGCCAACTCGATCTCGCTGCAGCCGCTCAGCATCGAGGGTTCGACCGGCCTCAATGTCGCTGCCGGGATCGCCTCGATTTCCTTGAGATGCGTGGCGTAAGCGTCTGATTTTCTCAGCAAGCCCAGGGCGCTCCGCGCCCTCGGGTTCTTTATGGAAGCTCGGTCAAGGCTATCAGCGGCAGCCCCCTATCGGGGGATTGACATTGCAGTCGAGGTCGCAGCGTTCCGTCGGAGCGCAACGCCACGACAGAGGCCGGCTGCTGCTTGGAAAAAAGCAAATTCCGTCGCACTCGGCTTCGATGCCAAGCGAGCGGGTTAGCCGGGTTACAACGCCGAGCGCCTGATCGTAGTGTTCGATCCGGGTCTCAACCCGGCCGATGTTGCGCCGCTCGGCGCTGGGGTGGCTGCCGGATTGCTGCGCAATCGCCGGAAGAGCGGCAAACATGGCACAGCCGACCGCCGCCAGAGGCACCCCGAAAACTCCTACTTCTGGTCTCATCGAACCTCGCTCACAATCTCGGGAGCAGGGCCACGGCATATGATTGATATCAGCCGGCGATGCCGGTTGCCAGCCCTGCCTTGCGGCGTACAATCGCTGATCGGCCAATCGGCGGTTACCGATGGAGATCCATAATGATCACAAAATTCGACAGCCTGTTTGCCGGCCATGTCGACATGGACGATGTCGGGTATGGCGGGACCGCGGTGAACGACCGCCGCTTTCCAAACGAGCATCTCGCCACCGTCTTCGACAAGGCCGAGGCGATGGCGCAATTGATGGATCGTCTCGGCTACGACACCTTCTGGATGGCCGAGCACCATTTTCAGCTCGAAGGCTATGAATGCATTCCGAACGTGCTGATGGCCGCGCTGCATCTGGCACATGTGACCAAGCGCCTCCGGCTCGGCTGCGGTTTCAACATCACCCCGATGTGGCATCCGCTGCGGCTCGCCGAAGATTACGCCACTGCCGACATTCTTAGCGGCGGCCGCATCACGTTCGGAGTCGGGCGTGGCTATCATACCCGCGAGGTCGAGACCTTTGGCTCGCCGTTGCTCGACCAACCCGCCAACCGTGAATTGTTCGAGGAACAGGTCGATATCATCTTTAAGGCGTTCAATAACGAGTCGTTCTCGCACCAGGGTAAGCACTATACGCTGCCGCCGCGGGTGCCGTACCGCGGCTACACCCTGGAAGAGCTGACCTTGGTGCCGCGGCCGTTGCGATTGCCGGTCGAATGCTGGCAACCAATTCAGGGCGGTTCCGAGCGGGCGCTCGACTTTATGGCAAAGCACGGCATCAAGGGCCTGATCGGCGGCGGCTCGGCCGAGGGCGGGGCGATGCACCGGACCGTGCTGGCCTGGAACGAGGCGCATGCGCGCATCGGCAAGCATCTCGAATTAGGCGAGCGGCTGTGCTTCGGTTTCCATTTCTATATCGCCGACAGCCGCGAGCAGGGCATTCGCGAAGCCGGCAAATTTTACGAAGAAAACATGAAAATGTTTGGCGAATTGCGCCTCGTGCGGGCGCTGAGCGATGAGCAGATCGAGATCATGCGCGATCCCAAGCGGGCACCTTTTGCCAAATTGCCGCGGATCGAGGATGCGATCGCCGCTGGTGGCGTATTATGCGGTTCGCCTGACCAGATCATCGAGCACCTGAAAGGGCTTGAACAGCGCTATCCCGGGCTCGATCGGGTCTCGGTCAGCCTCAGCGTCGGCGTGCCCAAATCGGTGTGTCTCGAACAGCTCGAACGCTTCGGCAAGGAAGTCGTGCCCGCCTTCGCCACAGCCAGAGCACCGGAGCTGATGCCCGCCCAGTAGAGTGCTCGCAACTGGCCATCAACGATCATCTCCCCTCGGCCGGGCTTTGACCCGGCCGTCCACGACTTTTCGAGTGAGGTTTCGACGCTGACCAAGACGTGGATGCCTAGCCCCAAGGCCGGGCAAGGGACATCTGCGATTGCGGACCCGCGTAATCGAGCCAATCCAGTGTTCGGCAGCGCTTACCGGCAAGGCTCGCGCGGCAGGTCGCGGCGGCGGAAGCTTTCGTGGCCGACCTTCGGGACGTGGCCAGGGTCGCCCCAGTGGTAGACGATATGGATCGGACCGACGGCGGTTACTTGAGGGCTCGTCTGCGCTCTGCAGCCGAAATCGAGCTGCAGGTCGAGGGTGTCATCATCCCGCCATTTCAGCCCGACCAAGACTCCCCAGCTGCGGGTTTCGACAAGGGTCGTCGAAAACCAGTGGCCGGCGCGCTTGAGGCTGATCACGGTCTTGGAACGGTGCTCCGGCGCGCCGAAGAAATTGGTCTCGGCGCTCGCCACATCGCCGCGCCCGTTCGTCGCTGACGCGTCCATCAAGTCGCGCTGGTGAAGGAGATATGCTATGTGTAAGATAAAGGCCAAGAGTTTAAGGATATAAAGACCAACAACAATTAGGCAATTAAGACACCCCACTTGACTGTTGCTGAGATGTGTTGACGCCGCAACATAATGATGCAAAAGGTAAGGAAAAGCAGGCTGCTACTTCCATCTGCCCGAGGCAGCATCGTTCCAGCCGCGCCTGATCCACTCTGCTCTATCCTTGGCGCTACAGTTGCTCGAATGCCCAAATGCGTACGCTTTCGCGAGAAGAAGAGTCTCCGTTAATGTGTACCCCGCGCCAGACATGTACACGCCGATAGCGGGATATATATATGCTTGGTACAATTTGTGCGCTTGGAGACCCCTCTGAAAGTCGAATTGGCCGCCTTGCGCTATGGCTGCGTGAGCGCTCGGGTATTGCTCCCAAAATGGCCGTCGCGCGATCGCTCGGCCTGCGCGTAGACTTTACGGTAGTCGGCGTGAGGTGGCGCGATCAGCGGTTTTGGTGGATTGCCGCCCCGAATTGGGACACCATCCGGAGGTGCCACGACCTTCGCGTCTTCAGGTGGCTTTTTAATCAGTTGGTATTTAGGGCCTGTCCCCCTGACGGCGCTCGATGGCGCGCCTTGAGGCGGCATCGAAGACCCGACACCTTCAAGGGCTGAGGCCGACGACGTTTCGTCGGAGGTCCATTGGCCGCCGTCGGAATTGCCGGCCGGGACGCGCGGCTGATCCGGGTTGAAGCCGGCCTTTAAATCGAGCGGAGCGGGACCGAGCCGGCAGGCCTCGATTAGCTCGCGCGGGCGAGGCCCGCCGCCAAGATTTCTCGCCGAGAGCCAGTCGGGCAACAGCCGCCTGCTTATCCGACAGAGCGGGTAGGCCACTTAGCGCAATCTCGATCTCGGCGAGATTGGCCTCGCCCCGCCGCCAATATTGTGCGGCCCGACGGATGTTGCGAAGGATGCTGGGCCCGGGTCTCTTCCCATAGGCCGTCCCGAGCAGCGCTAAAATACGCTCCTCGGCGGCTTCGATTGCGACTTCGCGCATGCCGTCCGCGTCGCGCCCGGTTGGAGCGAGGGCGATAGTGCCGAGGACCAAGCTGTCATCAGTAAACGTCATTACCGGCGCGAACGGGTGCCGGTAAGTGGCTTTAGCTGCCGGTTTGCGCACCGCCTGCGGCGAAGTTATAACAACTCTTGTAAATGGAGAAAATCTGCCGGATTTATACAGTAGATAGCGCAGTTGTCAAGAACAGATCATGAATCTACAAATATCCCCATACTAACCCTCCCATGCAAGAGGGGAAGGGTTAGATCGTAGGATGGGCTGAGCCGAGCGCGAAGCCCATCGCAGACACGCTCCGTCGTCGGTTGATGGGCTTCTCCCGGCTGGCATCGGGCTCAGCCCATCCTACCCCATTTGGACATGCGCCTCTCAGTTAAAACCAGGTTCGCCGGCCCGTCGCAATGTCAGCGGGCGCGGTAGAGGCGGCCGCCGGTCATCGGCCGGGGCACACCAGTGGTCGAGGGCAGACTGAGCGGCAAACTGGAGGCGGCGCGCACCGCGAGATAGGCAAAGGCCTGGGCTTCGAGCGCATTGCCATCCCAGCCGACCGCCTCGACCGGGGAAACCGGGGCGTCCAGACGGCGGGTCAGTGCGGCCAGCAGCGCCGGGTTGCGTCGGCCGCCGCCGCAGACCAGCCACTCGCGCACCGGCATCGGGAAATGCCGCCGACTGGCGGCGACCGCGGCGGCCGTTATCTCGGTCAGTGTCGCGGCGCCGTCCGCGACCGCTAACGTTGCTGGAATGACGTTGCGGAAATCGTCGCGGTCGAGTGATTTCGGTGGCCGCCGCGCAAAATACGGATGTTCGAGAAAGCGGGCGACGTGCGCCTCGGACGGCAGGCCGGCAAGAGCGAGCGCCCCATCGAAATCGGCCGCCACACCCGTGTGCCGGCGCACCCAATCGTCGATCAACGCGTTACCGGGGCCGGTATCAAAGGCAAGAATCTTGGCGCCTTTTGCGATCGCCTCGGTCCCGATCCAGGTCACATTGCCAACGCCGCCGAGATTGAGGACCGCAAGCGGTTTTGGCAGCGCCGATGCGAGTGCGGCGTGAAACAACGGTGCCAACGGCGCACCTTCGCCGCCGGCCGCGACATCGGCTGAGCGGAAATCGCACACGACGTCAATTCCCAAGCGTCGCGCCAGGACCCGGCCATCTCCCAGTTGCCAAGTGCGGCGCTCGGCGGGGCGATGCAGGATCGTGTGGCCGTGCATTCCGATGAGCTCGACCATTAATCCGCGGTGGCGATCAAGGAATGTTTCGACCGCCTCGGCATGCAACCGCGTCAGATCGACTGCGACGTCTGCAACGGACCCGACCCCGCCCAAGACGCCGCGCAGCCTTTCGCGAAACGCGGCGGGGTAGGGGATCGTCATCGCCGGACCCGGATGCACCAGTGCGGCGCCGTCGGTTTCGATCATTGCGATATCGATGCCGTCCATCGACGTCCCGCTCATCAACCCGATGGCTCGCCGCAACGGCAACCGAGGCGAGAATGGTGATTTCCCGGCCGCGGCTGTGTTAGATGAGAATGTCATGTCGATCCTTCGTTCCCCCTTTCTGATCGCTGCGACCGAGCGCGGCTTTATCCATCAATGCACCGATCTCGCAGTCCTCGATGCACGGCTCACCGAGGGGCGCGTGACCGCTTATGTCGGCTATGATTGCACGGCTGACAGTCTGCATGTTGGCAGCCTTGTTTCGATCATGCTGTTGCGGCTGTGGCAGCGTTATGGCAACAAGCCGATCGTGCTGATGGGGGGCGGTACGACGCGGATCGGCGACCCGTCGTTTCGCGACACGGCGCGGCCGTTGTTGGACGATGCCGAGATCGCGCGCAACATGGCCGGGATCCGCAAGGTCTTCACCAAATTCATCGCGTTTGGCAACGATCCGACCGATGCGGTCATGGTCAACAACGCCGACTGGCTCGACGAATTACGCTACATCCCGCTGCTGCGGGAGGTCGGGCGCCATTTCTCAGTCAACCGCATGCTGACCCAGGACAGCATCCGCTTGCGGCTCGAGCGCGAGCAGCCGCTCTCCTTTCTCGAATTCAATTACCCGATTCTGCAGGCCTATGATTTTGTCGAATTGGGCCGGCGCTTTGGCTGCGAAGTGCAGATCGGCGGCTCCGACCAATGGGGTAACATCGTCGGCGGTGTCGAATTGGGGCGACGCATGGACGGACGAATCCTGTTCGGGTTGACGACACCGCTGTTGACGACCGCGTCGGGCGACAAGATGGGCAAGACCGCGCAGGGTGCAGTGTGGCTCAACGCCGAGCGGCTGTCGCCCTACGAATATTGGCAATTCTGGCGCAATACCGAGGACGCCGATGTCGGCCGCTTTCTGCGCCTGTTCACCGAATTGCCGCGCGATGCGATTGTTCGGCTCGAAAACGGCGACATCAACGAGGCAAAAAAGGTCCTCGCGACCGAGGCGACGGCATTGTGTCACGGCCGCGAGGCGGCTGAGGCCGCCGCGGAAACCGCCCGCGCGGTGTTTGAGGAGGGCGGCAGCGGCGACGAACTGCCACAAACCCAGTTGTCGCGCGATGTGTTCGAGCGGGGGATCGCCGCCTTCGAATTGTTCAGCCGGGTTGGGCTCGCCGGCTCGAACAGCGAAGCGCGGCGCTTGATACGCGGCGGCGGTGCGCGCATCAACGATGCGGTGGTCAAGGACGAGACCCGTGTCGTCCGGCTTGACGATCTCGGCCCCTCCGGTGCAATCAAGCTCAGCGCCGGCCGCAAGCGTCACGCCCTTGTCCGCGCGGTTTGACGGATGTTCTGATCAATAATTTTTTATGATCGTCATTCCCGCGCAAGCGGGAAGCGAGGAGGCCGCGAGGGCGAGCGCGGCGGCCCTCGGCCCCCGCTTTCAGGCTAGGGAGTGTACAAAAGCGGTTGCGTACGTTGGGTCTCCAGCGCTCCGGGGGCTTTTCGCACGGAGCGGTTTTATGATTGTTGTTCCGGCACGCTTGGCAAGCCTGTCCCGTCGCAGGCCGGGGAGGGTGCGATATGGAACCAAG
>JAFAOB010000104.1 GCA_019238055.1 Alphaproteobacteria bacterium | reverse complement strand
TGGCGCCGTCGCTGGTGCGGATTAGCGTGCTGGCGACGCCATAGCCGTCAAGATAATCCGCAACCCACTCGATCAGCGCCAGATTCGACTTCACCGAAACCGTGTCGAAGCCGACCAGCCGTTCCAGGATTGCGATCGTGTCCAGAGGCATCGCCTAAACTGCCTTTCAGAGCTGGCTGCGACCTCCGGGTCAGACGTTGTCGAGTTTTGCGCTGCCCGGTGTTCCGAGCATCGCCAATACCTCGCGCCGACTCGTCGGATCGGTCCGGAACTCACCAAGCATCCGGCTTGTCACCAGCATCGTGCCGGGCTTGTGCGTGCCGCGGGCCGTCATGCATTGATGAGCCGCCTCGATCACGACGCCGACACCCTTTGGCTGCAACACCTCGTTGATGGTATTGGCGATCTGGGCCGTCATCTTTTCCTGGATCTGCAATCGCTTGGCATAGACGTCGACAAGCCGCGCCAGCTTCGAGATGCCGACCACGCGATGGTTCGGAAGATAGGCGACGTGCACCTTGCCGATGATCGGGGCGAGATGATGCTCGCAATGCGACTCGAAGCGGATATCCTTGAGCATGACGATTTCGTCATAGCCGTCGGTCTCTTCAAAGGTGCGCTGCAACAGCGCCACCGGGTCTTGTTCATAACCGGTAAAATGTTCGCGGAACGCGCGGACAACCCGATCGGGTGTGCCGAGCAGACCTTCACGCCCGGGATCGTCACCGGCCCAGCGGATCAAGGTGCGAACCGCCTCTTCGGCTTCGGACCGGCTCGGCCGCGCGACGGCAGCCAAGCGGGAGCGCGGCTTCGGTGAGGACAAGGGCGAAGCGATCACTGGCGACATCACTGGATCTCTTTTTGGTTGAAAGGTTCGGTCCGAGGGAGCGCGTCAGTACCGAGCGCAAGGTCAGTTCAGACGGACCGGTTGATGCGGACTGTCCAGCGAAAACGCGGGAATGCGAACCGAAAAACACTCGCCAGTAGGTGTCTCCATCTCGTAGCTGCCGACCATGATCCCCGACGGCGTCGGCAATGGCGTACCGCTGGTATATTCAAAGCTTTCACCGGGCTCCAGAACCGGCTGTTCGCCGACCACCCCCGGGCCGCGCACTTCCTGAATCTGGCCTTGGCTATCGGTGATCTTCCAATAGCGGCGGCGCAACTGGACCGTTTCCCGGCCGCGGTTTTCGATACGCACATGGTAGGCCCAGACGTAATGGCCGTCGGCCGGCGAGGATTGGTCCTCAAGATAGAAGGGCTTAACTGTAACGCTGATCCCTCGCGTGGTTTCCGAATACATGGCGCGCTTCCTCGCTCTTCTGACCAAGGCTCGCCGGCAGTGCCGCCGCCGAGACCGGGAAACAATGTCGGCCGGGCCGCCGAAACGTCAAGATCGGGATGCCGGCGCCAGCAATTCGAGCACCCGTTCATCGACCTCGCGCCCGCCAGACGCACTGATCGGCTGAATACAGACATGATCGGCGCCGGCATCCCAATGCTCCTGGATGCGCTTGCGGATTTGCGCCTCGTCACCCCAGCCGACAATCGCATCAATAAACCGATCGTTGCCGCCGCCGGCCATATCGGCATCGGAAAAGCCTTGCCCCCGCCAAGCATTGACGTAATTCTCGAGCTGCAGATAGTGCGACAACGCCTCGCGCGCCGCGCGCCGCGCAGTCGATGGGTCGGTTTCGAGCAACACCCAGACTTCGGGCGCCAGGATCTTGCCGGAGCCGAGGATCTCGCGCGCCTTTGCCGTATGTGCCGGGATCGTGTTGTAGGGGTGGGCGCCATCGGCCAGCTCGCCCGACAGCGCCATCATCCGCGGGCCGAGGGCGGCGACCACGGTCAGCGGGGGCTCGCGTGGAGCTGTGGCCTGATAGGGCGCCTCGCGCATGGCCCTGAGATAGGCGCGCATCGTCGCCACCGGCCTGCCGTAGTTATGGCCGCGCAGTCCTTCGACCATTGGCCGGTGCGATACGCCGACGCCGAGCACAAATCGCCCGTCCGACTGCTCGGCAAGCGCCCGCTGGCCGTTCGCCATCGCCATCGGGTCGCGGGCATAGATGTTCGCGATGCCAGTCGCGACGATCAGCTTTTGCGTGTTGGCCAGCAGCCAGGAGGAATGCACCAGCGCGTTGCGCCCGCGGCTTTCGGGCAGCCACAGCGCGCTATAGCCCCAGGCTTCGACCTTTTTGGCAAAGGCCGCCCCGGCCGCGGCGCTCATCCGGTCCATCGATACCCAAACCCCAAGCCTGCCCAGCTCCATGGCGCGCCCTCCGCTTTGAAACGTGGCTAATGTGAATCGCCAACGCGGCGGCGTCCACCCCATCCGTTTCCGTTTGGAGCCCGACTTAAAATGAACTCCCAAGGGTTATCATCACCCCTGCGAAAGCGATGGTCCGAGGCAAACTGCTGCGGCGTTGGCAGCCCTAGATTCCCATTTTCGCGAGAATGGCGAAGAGAGGCGACTGAATAAAACTGGCGGACTTATTACCGATCGAGCTCATAATCAGTCCGTGCCCTTACGTTAATCAATGAGACCGTCACAGCCGTCCACACTTTTCTCTCTGTGATAAGGCAACGAAGCGCAATTCTATCCCAACCAACTTGCCAGACTCAAAATCTTGCACCAGCTTTCCAGAAGCGTTATCCACATGAGGTCAATGCGGCTGGATGTCGCATACAAATCTGATAAATTGCCCTAGGCTTGCCGGAATATCCGGGTATAGGGATATCAGAGCTACAATAACAGGCGACATCCACAGCTTATGCACAACCTGAGAGCATGAAAAACAAAACAGCAACGGCGAAGGAAGAGGGAGCCCACGAACTCCCGCATTGGTCGTCTGCGCCACGTACGGGTGGCACCCGCACACACCCGACGGTGTGAAACCAGCCGCCTTGTAGGCCGGAGCGCGAAGTGAATCCTAACGATTTCGATGATACCGTTTTGCGCTTGATCCACGAGCAGGCGCAGAAGTTAGAGAAGCGCCTTTCGTCTGATGTGGTTTGTTATATCGGAGCAATCTCTCCTCAATATTTTCGTATATTTCGAAATTTCATTGAAGAAGTAAAATTAAAATCAGCTAGGAAAGAGAACGCTATATCGATCGTCCTAAGAGGCGGTTTTCAGTGCGCCAGGCGAAGCTGGCGCGTTCCAGCCGGTGCAAGTCCGGCCCGGGTAGGATGGTAGCGCATCGCCCGGTAGCGAGTGTTGCGTCGGGGAAGGTGACGACCCCGGCGAAGCGTACACAGCAATC
>JAFAOB010000516.1 GCA_019238055.1 Alphaproteobacteria bacterium | reverse complement strand
ATTGGGGCGCCCGGCTCTATGCTGCTGCAGCCTCGGTCATCGCGACCGGAAGGCTTGTCGGAAAATCCGCTCTCCAGGCCATCCAGGACGTCATCGCCGCACCGCCGGCCGCTATCACCCCGTGACCGGGACCTGAGTAGTTACAATATGGTAACCTCTCATAAGGTCGATACCACGTAGCTTCAACTGGACTATAGGCCGGGAATGTTTTTACCTCATGTTTTACTTGTTGAAGCGCATCGGGCATAGCCCGTCTTATAATCCACCAGAGTGACTCCAAATCCTTTCCCAATTTCCAAGTTCCGTCTAAAATATCATTTACGAATACGAATATTGGCGGAGGCTGGTTTGATTGGCTCGCCGCCCGATTGTTAAATTCAGTGTCGTAGCGGGCTCACTTGGCTGGATCGCTGAGCACACTGTAAGCCTCATTCAGCAATTGCATGGTCACTTTGTCGCCACCCAGATCAGGATGGTATTTTTTGGCAAGTTTATTGTAGACCCCTGCAATAACTATTGGGTCGGCTTTTGGATTGATTTGCAGGATCTCGTAGTAATCCTGCCATTCAGTATTCCAAGCGTCTGTCATTGTTGTCTCCCATCGCTCAATAGGGCTGTCCCGCTGCCGGGTTGTGGACTTGCCCGCTGCCACCGCAGTTCGAACATGGGTATGCTTGGTAATAACCAAGATAGTTGCGATTGTAGACCGGATCGGTCCCATTCCCTCGACACCTCGGGCAGACCATCCAGTCGGGTTGTACTGGTCGCGGCGGCTCCGTCCCACGACGCCGCAGAGCGGCATCAAACTCTGCCGCAGTATGCTGCGCCCCACCGATCACTTTGTCCCAAGCTTTCTGCCATTGACGGTTATCCGGGGACATATCAAAAACCGTTTGCCCTTTTAGATTCGCCAACTCAATATCAGGTTGATGGTCTGAAAGACCATGATCACGCCGATACTGGAGATCGATTGAAGCGAGGGCTCTGGCGTATCTTTGACGATCCACTGGAGTCGCCTTCAAAAAAGCCTGAGCGTCCATACTCTGGAAAACTCTCTTTGCTTCCTCATAAGGCATGATCGATTCATCATAAGCGGCATCCGTCTGCTGCCGGTCGTGAGCTTCAACGGCGGCTACGGCTCTCTTGTGCCGTTGGAAATCGCTGTCCGACAACGGGGCCAAGGCGTTCTGTGGCCAGCTTTCTAAGACCCGTTTGGCCCGCTCATAGGCCATGGCGCTGTCGTCGGTGGCAAACAGGTCATCGACCGTATCGCTGACTTTTTCAACGACCTTTTTGCTGAGCCACGCAGCACCAGCGGCGAGTCCGGCCATAACAACTGCACGCGCCCACACGGGGGGTTCTGTGTCGTCGGGTTTTTTTCGTCGTCAGCCATGGGGTCACCTCTCAATCGAGTTTTTCAGAGCTGGTTAACAGGGGTATGGTCGAGTTGGTACATAGAAGTTTGCGGAGACGGCTGATCGCCCAGCTGTTTGCCTTCGATTATTGTAGTCCGTGACTCTTCCGTGCGGATTCCACCTGAGGACGGTTGTCACTGACCCGTTAAACGGTTAAGTCGTCGAGGTCGACACCGAGCGCGCTAGCCAGCACCCCTAATGCGACCCCAACCCCCACCTTCACGAGAGTTTTTCCTAGACTCGGCCGCCGGAGCTCATTCAATTGCGAGATACTAGATTCCGCTTGGTTCAGTAGCTGAAGGCTCCGTCCCAAGACGGTCTGGACTATACTAGCAGACCTCTCGTTTAGGATTCCTTCGGCCGAGTTCGGGTCGAGATTGCCACAGACCGAGGCCACAAACCACTTTGTTTCGCCATCGTCCGGATCTTCAAGCCTGATTAACGCACTATCCCGATAGCGGTCGTTGATACCATTCGACAGCAGGTCCAAAAAGTCCGGCCAGGCCTGTTGAAGGTGCCCAATTTGTTCTTCGTCGAGCTCCTCGATCAGGGTATCAAAGGCGTTGTCCCAACAGGTCGCGACGAAGTACGACCCTTCATTTCGTTGCACAAAATAGATATAGGCGGATTTAAAAGTATCGATTGGAACTTCTAGCTGAAGATAGCGTGGCGTCACGGAAATTACAGGTCCGTCCTCGGAGCCAGAGCTGCGACGCTCGTCGATAAAGCTTTGCATTGAGTGCCTCCCGTGGGTAATTAAACTGCAGCCGCTAGCTGCAGGACAAACGTCCATCTAAACGTGTAGACAAAAAACCAGCGTGGTCAGAATTGCGCGCCTCTTGTTCATCATGTCCTCCGTTCCCGAGAACCGACTGCCGGTTCCTACCAGCCCAGAACTTGGCAGGCGTCGCTTTCCGCGGCCATCGTCGGAATTTTCCGGAGTATTCCGGGAGTTTCCGGGAAACTTATCCTTTTAGCGAAAATTCGGCCCGCAGGGGGGCCGTGGTCACTCCGGCACGTCGGCTTTGACAAGCCCCTCGACGAACACGTCGCGATGCGCGAAGCCTTTCAAGCCTCGGCGCAATACGCTGACCCGAAGGGGAGGATCGAGGCGGTTCCGCACCTCAATGAAGAGCTTCGCCTCTTCCGTCAGCCCGAGATGGCCGCAGCAGCTGATCAGCTGGTTGTAGGTCCCCTCGTACTCGGCGAAAGCCGCTAGCGAGGCCCGCATAAACGGAAGCGCGTCAGCGAAGCGGCGCGCGCCGAGCAAGGCGAGACCGTGGATCGCGGTGTAGATACCCGCGAAACTGTCCATCGGGCTCATCCGGAGCGGCTTGCCTGTCTCGGCGATCGCTGCTTCGAACTGGCCCGCCCGCAACAGCGCCCATCCGAGCGCCGTTCGGCCGAGCGCGAAATTCGGGTTGATCTCGAGCGCCGCCCCCAGCTCGATCATCGCTTGCTCGTGGCGTCTCGTGTGGCTCAGGCACAGGCCGAGAACCATCCGGCCCCACGGCTCCGCCGGATCGAAGGAAAGAGCTTCCTCGGCATGCCTCTGAGCCTCTTGATAGCCGTCCTGAATATTCGGCCACCAGGAGAGGAAGGCCGCCCACCAGACGGCCCAGCCCAGAACGGCATGCGCCCTGGCATAGCTCGGCTCGATCTCGATGGCGCGCTGCAACAGGGCGCGTGCCTCTTCATTCTGCCGGCGGCCGACCCGGTTGATCAGGCCGATGGCGCGGACGACGAGACCCCAGGCGTCTATGCTTTCGGGCGGCTGGTTTGCTGCCCTGATGCCCTCTTCTTCGTAGAGGTGTGGCTCGATAGAGGTGACGACGCTTTCGGTGATTTCATCCTGGACCGCGAAGATGTCGCGCAGCTCGCGGTCATATCGCTGGGCCCAGATGTGCCTTCCTGTCGCTGCATCAATGAGCTGGCCGGTAACACGAATCCTTTGACCTGAGGTCCTGACGCTGCCTTCAAGGACATAGCGGACCGCCAGCTCCAAAGCGACCTGCCTAACGTCGACGGCTTTCCCCTTATAGGTGAAAGTCGAATTGCGCGCGATGACGAAAAGCCAACGCAGGCGAGACAGCGCGGTGGTGATATCTTCCGTGATCCCATCCGCAAAGTAGTCCTGCTCGGGATCACCGCTCATGTTGGTGAACGGCAGGACCGCGATCGAGGGTGTATCGGGGGCCGCCAAAACAGTGCGAGGCGCGGCGGGCTGCGCTGAGGGAAGCGAGGTTCGCAAAGAGAGCCTGGTGTGACCTTCGACAATGGAAAGGGTCTTGTCCGAGAACAGTCCGATCAGCAGCTTATCGACCGTGGATTTACCGAGCTTTGTCCTATGTGCGAACTGCTCGCGTGATATCCGCTCGCGCGCCAAATAGTCCCGGATTACCGCTGCGACCCGTCTCTTGTCGTCCATTCTCGCCCGCCGTGTTTTGACGGTTTAAGGACGAGTGTACCTTGCTCGATAGGCTGGGTCCTATTTAAGTTTGCGCGCGGGACGAGAATTAGCGGAACAGTGGATGGCTGGGCCGGGACGCGGCGGATCGCTTGACCGCGATGCGCTGCAGGGGCGAGAGTGATGAACGAAACCCGCCGTCACGCCGGTCGTAGGCGACTCAGCCCGTGACCGGCAGGGCGGCGGATTATCGAAGCAAGAAGGGGCCGCACTCGTGAGCATTGGAAGCCTGCCATTGGCGAAATTTACCGTTCTCGACCTCTGTCATGCGCGGGCCGGGCCGACCGCGGTGCGCCAGCTCGCCGATTGGGGCGCCAATGTGATCAAGATCGAACGGCGCGGCGATGATGGCCGCGATGTCACCGGTACCAGGCGCGACGGGTTCGATTTTCAGAACCTGCACCGAAATAAGCGCAGCCTGACGCTCGATTTAAAGACAAAGGAAGGGCTCGAGATTTTTTTTGAATTGGCCAAGAACGCCGATGTCATTGTCGAAAATTTCCGCTCCGAAGTAAAATATCGGCTCGGCGTCGATTACGACAGCGTCAAAAAGATCAACCCGCGCATCGTCTATGGCAGCATTTCCGGCTTTGGCCAGACCGGGCCTTACGCGAAACGGCCGGGCGTCGACCAGATCGCCCAGGGGATGGGCGGGCTGATGTCAATCACCGGCCTGCCGGGGCAGGGGCCGGTGCGGGTCGGCATCCCGATCGACGATCTCTGCGCCGGCATCCTGCTCGCCCAGGGTATTCTGCTGGCGCTGATCGAGCGCGAAAGCTCGGGCGAGGGGCAGTGGGTGCACACATCGTTGCTCGAAGCGCAGATCTTTATGCTCGATTTCCAGGCCTCGCGCTGGCTGATGGCGGGCGAGGTCGCCAAGCAGGCCGGCAATGACCACCCGACCGGCATCCCGACCGGGGTGTTTCCGACCGCGGACGGCCAAATCAACATCGCCGCGTCAGGCGACCACATGTTCCGCCGCTTTTGCGAGGCGGCCGACGCGATGGCGCTGCTCGACAACCCCGATTATGCGACCGGTGTTGCGCGCTCGAAAAATCGCAAGGCGCTCAACGAAAAAATCGCCGAGATTACCAAAAAGCGTCCGGCCGCCTATTGGATCGAGCTGATGAACGAGGTCGGTGTGCCGTGCGGGCCGATCTATACGATCGACCAGACCTTTGCCGACCCGCAGGTTCAGCATCTGCAGATGGCGCGGCCGATCGATCACCCGAAACTTGGGCCGTTAAAGGCGGTGGGCCAGGCGATCAACATGACTCGCACACCCGAGCCCGAGAAATTGCGGCCGACCCCCGGTCTCGGCGAGCATACCGAGGAGATCCTGCGCGGGCTTGGCTACAGCGACGCCAAGATCGCCGATCTGCGCGCCCGCGCCGTGATCTGACAAATACCCGGGAACACCGTCGCTGCACCTCGGCGGCGGGTTCCTGGATCAAACGACGGGATCGCCCTCGGGCGAGAGGTCCAGCGCGACCCATTGCGTGCTCGCCAAACACAATTAGCCACAGGGATGCGCAAGCCGGCGCGATCTGTCAGACTGCGTCGGGAAAAAGGGAGAACGCCATGCGATTTCCGCTCAGCGGACGCGCCACGCGGAATTTTCTGCTGCTGTTGTGCGCGATGGAGTTCATCCTCTTTATCGACCGGGTTAACCTCGCTGCCGCAGCCCCGGTCATGCAAAAGGATCTGGCTCTCGGCAATATTGCACTCGGCATCGCGTTCTCAGCCTTCAACTATTCCTACGCGCCGTTTCAGCTGGTTGGCGGCTGGTTTGCCGACCGTTTTGGCGCGCGGCGGACTCTGACGGTCTGCGGATTGGCATGGTCGATCACAACGATCGCTACCGGTGCCGTGACCGGCCTCGTTTCTTTGTTTGCCGTGCGGTTGGCGCTCGGCATGGGCGAGGGCGCCACCTTGCCGGCATCGACCCGCGCGTTGTCGAAATGGACCTCGCTCGCCGCGCGCGGCACTGCGGTCGGCATCGCCCATTCCGCCGGCCGTCTCGGCGCCGGAGCGGCGGCACCAATCGTGGCCTTTTTGATTACCTGGTTTTCCTGGCGTTTTTCGTTTGTGATGCTCGGCCTTTTGTCAGCGATTTGGGCCGTCGTGTGGTGGCGATATTTCCACGAGGATCCGCGCCGGCATCCCCGCATCACCAGCGCCGAACTCGCGGTATTGCCAACAGCCGATCCGGATGGCGGGATCGGCTCCGGCCCGGTGCCTTGGCGGCGGCTCGTGCCCCGGGTAGCACCGTTGATGGTCGTCTATTTCTGCCAGGGCTGGACCGGCTGGCTCTATGTGACCTGGATGCCGTCACTGTTTCAAAAGAATTACGGGCTCGATCTGAAGAAATCGTCGTTATTTTATGCAGCGATGCTGTTCTCGGCAATGCTCGCCGAAATGCTCGGCGGAGTCGTTACCGATTTTCTGCTGCGGCGCACCCGCAACCTCAATATCGCACGCTCCGGGCTGATTGCGGCAAGCTGGGCTCTTGCGGTAGCTGGGCTGGTGCCGGCAATCTTCATCCATGACCTGATCATCGGGCTCGCCGGGTTTACCGTCGCATTGTTCTTTCTCGGCTTTGCGATTTCGCCGCTGTGGACCGCGACGATGGACATCGCGCCGAATTACGCCGGCAGCGCCAGTGCATTGATGAATGCCGCCGGCGCTGTCGCCGGCATCCTGTCGCCGGTCGCGTTTGGCTGGATCTTGCAGATGACCGGGAAGTGGACGCCGCCGTTCGGCGTCTCGGTCGGATTGTTGCTGTTTGCCATCGGCATGACCCGCTGGATCCGACCCGACCGCTCGATCGGCGAACTGCCGCAAATCTCTTCTTTGGCGGCGGCTCGCGCCTAGAGCGCCGAAAGTATCGGTGTCAAGTACAGCACCTTCTGCCACAATCGCCCGCTTGCGAGACCCTAATCGACCAGGAGCGAACGCCATGCTCGACCAACCGATGACCAGCAAGATGATCGCCGAAAAGGACGGGGCGATCGGCCGGCTGATTTTCAACAATCCGGCGCGGCACAATGCGGTCTCGCTTGAGATGTGGGAGGCGGTGGCGCATATCATCGACGATTTTGAGCGTGATGACGCGATCCGGGTCATCGTGGTCAGCGGCGCTGGCGGTCGTGCTTTTGTTTCCGGTGCCGATATTTCCGAGTTCAAGGAACGACGCGCCTCGGAAGAAGCGGCCGCCGCCTATTCAAAGATTTCCGAGGGCGCCCGCCTGCGCCTGCAGGAAACCTTGAAGCCGACAATCGCGATGATCCGCGGTTATTGCATCGGCGGGGGTGTCGGCACCGCGCTCGCCTGCGACATGCGGATTGCTGCCGAGGGCTCGAAATTTGGCATCCCGGCGGCCAGGCTCGGGCTCGGCTATGCCTATGACGGCATCAAAAAGCTGATCGATCTGGTCGGTCCGGCTCATGCCCGCGAAATCTTCTTTACCGCGCGCCAGTTCACCGCCGAGGAGGCGTTGCGGATGGGTCTTGTCAACCAAGTCGTACCGGACGGCGAACTCGAGAACTATGTCAACAATTATTGTGAGATGATCGCCGCCAACGCGCCGTTGACCGTGCGCGCGGCCAAAGTCGCCATTCGCGAAGCGCTGAGGGACGAGTCGGCCCGCGATCTCGCACTGTGCAAGCGCCTAGTCGACGAGTGCTTTGCCAGCGCCGATTACGCCGAAGGCCGCACTGCATTCATGGAAAAGCGCAAACCCGTATTTAAAGGACGATAATCCCTCAGCGATACAACGGCGGCCCCTCACCCCGGCCCTCTCCCCGCAAGCGGGGCAAGGGGGCAGATACGGAAGTCCCTCTCTCCGCATTGCGGGGAGAGGGTTAGGGTGAGGGGCTCAGCCCCGGAGCCCGCGGATGAAACTCCCCGCCCATAGCCGCTACGACTACGTGCCGATCCACAAACGGCCGCAATACGACTGGCCCGAAGGCAAACGGCTCGCCGTGACCTTTAACAACAATATCGAGCACTTCGCCTTTGGCGCCGGCCTCGGCAGCGATTCGACCGGGGCCCCGGCGACGCAAAGCCAGCGGAACTACGCCTGGCGCGATTACGGCAACCGGGTGGGTCTGTGGTACTACCTTGATCTGCTCGACGAGTTCGGGCTGCCGGGCGCGCACAATGTCAATTCGGCGGTGCTCGAAGCCTGCCCCGAGATCGGCGAACGGCTCAATGCGCGCGGCGACGAATATGTCGGCCATGGCCGCACCAATTCCGAACGCCAAGACATTCTGTGGGAGGAGGACGAGCGCCGGCTGATTGCTGAATGCACAGAAATCCTCGCACGGGTCTCAGGCCGGCGGCCGGAAGGCTGGCTTGGTCCCTATATTGCCGAGAGCGCGGCGACACTCGACCTCTTGAAGGAGGCCGGCTATCGCTATGTCATGGATTGGGCACTGGACGACCAGCCAATCTGGATGCGCACCCGCACGGGGCCGATCCTGTCGGTGCCCTACCCGCTTGAACTCAATGACTCGCCATCAATGGTGTTTCGCCGACACACCGGGCGGCAGTTCGCTGAAATGATCGTCGACCAGTTCGACGAGATGCTGTTGCAATCGAAAAAGTACCCGCTGGTCTTTGCCGTCTCGGCCCATCCTTTTATCATTGGGCAACCGTTTCGCTTGCACGCGTTCCGCGATGCTGTCCGACACATTCTCGAACATCGCGACGAATTGTGGATCACCACGCCGGGCGAGATCGCCCGCTTCTGCGCGAGCCTCTCTCAAGGAATCGTCCCCGGCTCCGAGTAGCCGACGCATGGCTGCGGCGCAACACCTTGCCGTTTTTGCGTCGTGCCGACCAGCGGGTGGAACCTCCCAACGGTTTCGCCGTTGCACCCGATCGTGGCGCGCCGCTTGACATTCCTTCTGCGTCGCTCGTGGTAGCTCGTTTCTGATGTCGGCGTTGCGGTAACAGAACGTTACAGCAAGGGAGTTTCCGAAATTTCGCTACGTGATCAGTCCAACCTGCGGCCGTCGTC
Source organism: Alphaproteobacteria bacterium (assembly GCA_019238055.1). GTDB lineage: Bacteria > Pseudomonadota > Alphaproteobacteria > ATCC43930 > CGMCC-115725 > AP-15. Next base: position 332 of record JAFAOB010000516.1, on the reverse strand, counting down.
TCAGGCGCCGAACTGGGTCACCCGCAGCGAGCAAACGTCGGAGCGACGACCCGCAGATTTCCTGCTTGGCGGCGGCGAGATGGGCGCACTGATCCGTGCCATGGATTGGTCGAAAACACCGATCGGGCCGATCGAGCGCTGGTCGCAAACGCTGCGCGCAATGCTGAGCTTTCTGCTCGCCAACCGCTTTCCGCTGCTATTGTGGTGGGGGCCGGAATTTTGTCAGCTTTACAACGACGCTTACCGGCCAGTGCTTGGAGCAAAGCATCCGAAATCCATGGGGCAGCCCGCTCGCGAGTGCTGGCCAGAGATCTGGCACATCATCGGGCCGC
>JAFAOB010000513.1 GCA_019238055.1 Alphaproteobacteria bacterium | reverse complement strand
TTGCAGATTATTGCTATTTTGTATCACGATTATCTTGATCAGTCTCGTTTATCCGTCGAATATAACCCTTAAATGCGTGCAATGCTTTTTCTCCATTTTCCTTTATCTGGCGGATGGCGTTTGAATATCCTTTAAATCCTCCGCTCACAATTGAGAGCAGGGAGCCAAGAATTCCGGTAATCGCTCCAAATATAATTGCTTGGAGGTTGTGGTCACAGAAGCAGGGTCAGCAGATGACGAGCGAGGATCAGGCTGGCGGCGAGGGCGATGATCATAATCATGATGAAGTTGCGTTTGCCCGGCCGATAGGGGCGACGGTCGAGGATGATCGCGATGACGAGCACGACAACGCACAGGGCGAGTGCGGCGCTCGTCTCGCGCAGATCCATGCGGTTTCAAGCGGCTGGATCACCCTTGCGCGTGCAGAACCTTGCCGCCGGCGGTCACCGCCTCGGCGGCGATCAGCACAAACGCGATCAGGCACGGCTCGGTGCCGCGATTGACCCAATTATGGATCGTGCCGCGCTGGACCAAGACATCGCCGGCCTTCAGATGCACCGTCGTGTCGTCGAGCTCCATATCGATTTCGCCTTTCATGACGATGGCATAGTCGATCGAGTCGGTGCGGTGGTTGCGCGGCGAGTTGCCGGGGGCCAGTTCGAGGATTCGAAACACGGTGCCGTTTGGCAAAGTCGTGCCCGTCTGCCGTCGCGCTTGGTCATCACTGCCGTTATTGTCGACAGGGAAGCCCTCGGTCGTCCACACGACGCAAGCCGTTGCGCCCGGCCGCGCCGAAACCAGGTTGGTTGCGGTTTCGTCGATCAGCACGGCGGCGCGGCCGTTATCGTCGTGGCCGGTTACGACCCGGCGCAGCTGGAAGGGCATCGGTGATCTCCTCGGCGTTGGGATCGGGAGGCGATCTTTGCCTGGGCCCACCATGATTGGCAACATCGGTGGGTGCATGCCGCTGCGGATGCGCGCATAGTCGGGCCAAAGCCGCGGAGTGATTCCGATGCTGTTGCGCGTTCGCTCGATCACCTATCTCGCCGAAGCGATCAACGGTTATGAGCTGGTCGATCCGCGCGGCCGCGACCTGCCACGATTTGCCGCGGGCGCCCACATTGCGGTGCGGCATGCCGACAGCGCAGTGCGCGACTATTCGCTGTGGAACGACCCGGCCGAGCGCCGGCGCTACTGCATCGCGGTGCTACGCGAGCGCGATGGGCAGGGCTCGGGGCATTGGCACGAGAGGGTTCGCGTCGGCGACCCGGTCGAAACTTCGATGCCGCGCAACAATTTCCCGCTGAACGATGCCGCGGAGCGCTATCTGCTACTCGCCGGCGGCATCGGCATCACCCCGATCATGGCGATGATCGCTGAATTGCGTCGCCGCCGTGCCGAGTTCCTGCTGCATTATTGCACCCGCTCACCCGAAGCGACCGCATTCCGCGACGACCTCGATCTGCTCGCCGCGCAAGGGCGGGTCATTTTTCATCACGATGGCGGCGATCCGGCGCGCGGACTCGACATCACCGCGACCTTGCGCGACCCGCGCCCGGGCACGCATCTCTATTATTGCGGGCCGGCGGGCATGATGCGGGCAGCTGCGGCGGCATCGGCGGGCTGGCCGGAGGAGACGGTGCATTGCGAATATTTTACCGGTCCCGCTGCCCAGCCGCCGGCGCCATTGGATGAAGACCGTCCGTTTCGTGTAAGGCTCGCCAAGAGCGGAGGCGTATACGAAATCCCGGCCGGGGAAACGATCATCGACGTGCTGCGGCGCCACGGCATCGCGGTGCGGACCTCCTGCGAACTCGGCTATTGCGGCAGCTGCCTCACCGCCTATTGCGATGGCGAGCCCGATCATCGCGACCAGATCCTGTCCGAAACCGACCGGCGGCGCTATCTGCTGATCTGCTGCTCACGCTCCAAAACTCCAATCCTCGAACTCGATCTTTAACCCCCACCCGCACCCATCCGATGGCCGTTGCGGCAGCGGCTGATCTCAGCAGAACAACCCGCAAAGACGCGCCGAAGGTCTCCGCCTCGCTGCTCGTACCTTTTCGCTAATTATGCATCGCGCTTGCGCCGCGATCCCATCGCCCTTATCGACAGCTCGGGCACGGAGCGTAGGATAGTCGAGCCCTGGTCTCATCGGGGGAGCTAGGATTGGATCTCAGCGGCCGTAGCTTTGTCGTCACCGGGGGTGCGTCCGGCATTGGCCGCGCGACCGCATTGCTGTTGGCACGCGTGGGTGCGCGAATTTTTATCGGCGATATCGATCAGGAGGGCGGCCGCAGCGCCGCTGCCGAGGGTGTGGCGGCCGGACTTCTGATCGAGTTCCTGAAGCTTGACCTGACGAGCAGTTCGTCAATCGACGGTTTCGTCGCCGCGCTGCACGGCAAGATCGAACGCGTCGACGGCCTCGTCAATGCTGCCGGCTGGGACGCCGTCCAGCCCTTTCTCGAGAACCCGCCGGAAATGTGGGATCGCCTCATCGCGATCAATCTGATGGGGGCGATCCGCCTGACCCGCGGCCTGCTGCCGCCGATGGTCGCTGCCGGTGCCGGCAAGATCGTCAACATATCGAGCGACGCCGGGCGTGTCGGCAGCCTAGGCGAGACCGTCTATGCCGCCGCCAAAGGCGGGTTGATCGCGTTCACCAAATCGCTGGCCCGCGAGATGGCGCGCTATGCGATCAATGTAAATTGCGTCTGCCCCGGCCCCACCGACACGCCGCTTTTCCAGCGCCAGCCGGAGCGGATCAAAGAGGCGCTGACCCGCGCGATCCCGTTCCGCCGCATCGCTCAACCGATCGAAATCGCGCAGGCGGTACTGTTTTTTCTGAGCGATCGTGCGAACTACATCACCGGGCAAGTCTTGAGCGTCAGCGGCGGGCTGACGATGGCGGACTGACGGGAAAAGGAGGGAAGGACATGCTCAAATATCACGCCGCGGCATTGGTGGTGCTGGCGCTCCTCGCCACCGGGACCGCGCGCGCGCAAGCGCCATTGCCGCAGAACAATCCCGCGGCGGAGGCGAATGTCAAACAGAGCGAACAGTATTCGGCGCTGTTGCGCAGCAATCCGGCGTTCCGGAGGAAGCGCGAGGCGATCGAATGCGGCCCGATTACCGACCCGCAATTGCATGCGAGCTGCATCGCCTCATTTGAAGCTTACGGTCAGCCGGTGCGTGAGCGGCCAGCGCCGCCCTCCGAAACGGTTCGCTGATAAAGGAGATGTGACGATGCCCAATTCCGCACCCGGATTTAAGAGCCGCCCCGATTACCGCGTCGACCTCGTGCCCGAGAGTCGGCGCGTCCGCGTCGTCTTTGGCGGCGTGACGATTGCCGACACCACCGCCGCGCTGTGTGTCGAGGAGACTGGCCATGCCCCGGTCTATTACGTTCCAGAAAAGGATATGCGGCTCGATCTGCTCCATCGCACTGACCATCACACCCGCTGCCCGTACAAGGGCGAAGCATCGTATTGGACGATCGAGGTGCCCGATGGCGGCGGCGTGCGCCGCTCCGAAAATGCCGTTTGGGGCTATCCGAGCCCCTATGATGAGGTCGCCGGCATGGCCGGCTATTATGTGTTCTATCCCAACCGTGTCGACTCGATAACCGTTGAATGATTGGCGGGCCGCGATGCACCTGACCCAGAACTGGGAGATCCGCAAACCCGGTGTCGCCGCGAAGGGCGGTGTCGTCGCCTCGCAAAGCCGCACCGCGGCTTCGGTCGGTGCCGATATCCTGGCGGCGGGCGGCACCGCGGTCGACGCCGCCGTCGCCACGGCATTCGCCCTTGCCGCACTCGAGCCATGGAACAGCGGTCTCGGCGGCATCGGCTTTATGGTCGTGCATCGCGCTGGCGCGCCACACGCCCAAGCAATTGATTTCGGCCCGGTTTCGCCGCGCCGTCTCGATCCCGCCGCCTTTCCGCTGACCGGTGCCACGAAGACCGAGCTGTTCACCTGGCCCGCGGTGGCCAGCGACCGCAACATTCATGGTCCGCTCGCTTTCGCCATCCCAAGCGCGGTGCGAGGCTATGCGGCGGCGGTCGAGCGCTTTGGCCGCATCCGGTGGCGGGAACTGGTGGCGCCGGCTGTCGCTTTGGCGCGCGAAGGCTTGCCGGTCGACTGGTTCACAACGGTCAAGGTCGCCGCCGCTGCGGCCGAGTTGCGGCTTTATGATGAGAGCCGACGCATCTGGCTTCCTGAGGGATTGCCGCCGGTCTGTCCGCCCGAACGCGATAGCATGCATCTGCCACTGGGCCATCTGCCCGATACGCTCGATCGTCTTGCCATCGCCGGCCCCGACGATTTCTATACCGGGGAGATTGCCCACGCGATTGCCGATGACGTGCGCGCCGCCGGGGGTGTCCTGTCGGCAGCTGACCTCAAGCAATGCCGCGCGCGCATGACGCCAGCGCTCGCCATTCCCTATCGCGATACGGTCCTGCAATCGGCCCCGGGTTTGACGGCCGGGCCGACGCTCGCCTTTGTCATCGAGCGGCTCGCGCGCCAGCACTTTGCCGCGGCGCCCGATGCTGCGTATTTCGACGCCGTCATCGAGGCGTTGCGCGCGGCCTATGCCAACCGCCTCGAGCACGCCGGCGATGTCGAGGCGACAGCTCCGACCTCGACCACTCACATCACCGCGATCGACCGCGAAGGAACGATCGTCGCGTTGACGACGACCCTGCTGTCGAGTTTTGGCAGCCGTTACGTGCTTCCCGGAACCGGGATTCTGATGAACAACGGCATTATGTGGTTTGACCCGCGCCCGGGCCGGCCGAACTCGATCGGCCCGGGAAAGCGGGCATTGACCAATATGTGCCCGGTCGTGGCAATGCGCGAGGGACATCCATGGTTCGGGGTCGGCGCTTCGGGCGGCCGACGAATTCTCGGCGCGGTTCTGCAAATGGCGAGCTTTGTCATCGATTTCGGCATGGACCCAGAGAGCGCGGCGCACCATCCCCGGATCGATGTCAATGGCAGCGACCGCTTTGGCATCGACCGGCGCATGCCGGCGGCTATCATCGAACCGCTCTCGGCGAAACCGGGCGCCACTGTGGTCGAGCATGGGGTGTTCCCCGCCCGCTTTGCTTGCCCCAATCTGGTGTTGCGGAGCCCGGATGGCCGCAACCACGGCATTTCAGACGTGATGTCGCCATGGTCCGCGGCAATCGCCGAACCCGACTAAGCCGTTAGTCCGGGGCGCCGCGGAGCGGCGAGTCCAGAGCCTATGCACACGAAAATCGGGTGGTTACTCGATTTGAATTTCCGCAAGGGGTGGAAAGCGGCCATCCAGCGGGGCAAAAATCAAGAGACTCGCACTGCCCGAGAATATTTTGAGATCGTGCGACTATGCTTTGCGAATATCCGGCTTTGTCTCTACCAGAGTTGTCATGATGCACATTATCAGACTTCGGATAAGATAGGCACACATCTCGTGCTCAAGACGCTCTCGACTGCGTATTCGTCTATCAACCCTTTCATAGAGTGTCTTCAGGGCGAGGAACATCGAACGCGAGCACTGTGAGGTGGAGCAGCTTCGCCGGGTCGTCCTTGTGACAGAACCGATACCGGAACCCCGTCTCACCTCGCTTTCCATCATCGTAGCGGAAGTTCGGATGGGTCATTACCGTATGCGGGATGGCAGCGAGGACATTTGAAAAATTTCTGTTTCGATTGAATACGAGTATTGCAGTCTTAGAATCTCGCCATGAGAGGTAACTTAGCAGTTGCTCTATCGTATCCGTCAACCTCGCGGGACCACTCCAAAATTTGCATTCAGCAATAAGGATATTCCGGTCATCCGATCGAACGAGAATGTCGGTCTTACCTTGGAAGTTAAAAGTCTCGCCAGTGGCTTGTCCTTTATAATGTCCGTTCAATTGCACCAGGAAGTGGGTTCTTAGGCCCTCCTCGTCCAGGTTATGAAACGCTTTTGGGCTTCGTTCCAAAACGTGAGCCATACTCTCCATAACACCGAGAATGTGCTGATATTCGGCTTCCTCCAACGTCGGCTCAGGCTTAAACGCGCCAGCTGTCGCCGGAGGTAGCTTCGGCGCGAGCTTCCGCCTTACTTCAGGGGCTACGTATGTTTCGGGAGCATCGGGCCGCCTTTTTAGGGGAATACCCAGGCTGCCGACGAGGTTTTGGTTTCTGAGTAGTTGATCACGCCGACGTATGACGGCATCGCGTGCTTGTTGGGCGAGCGCCGTGTCGAAATGCCGAAAGCTGTCGCGCTGCCATTGCAGATGCTGTCGGATTTCGCCCAGCCACGTGTGGATCTGTCCGCGAAGCTGGTCAGCGTTTAAGTTGTCGCCCCAAAGTGTCGCTATGAGAATGTTACCCTTAACAATGCCGCGCGGCGCGTTCAGGTTATGAGTGCTGGGCTGAACCTGAAACATTTGGGGATCTCCAGAGAACGGAACCTCCAATGAAATCTCTGTTCCGGTCACCATAATTGGACCGTGATGGCTATCGTAGAAAAACCGCCGCATAGGGTCACCGGATACATCTCGTTGTGCCTCACGCTGATCCACCAACATCTCATCTTCAAGAAGCTCGGGCACCTCGATCCCGTATTTGTTTGAGAGGTAGCCGACCAAGTCATCGACGTTCGTATTCAGCAGCCGGTTTGCATCCATGCTAGCAATTTCGGACCGCATGCTTTCCGTCTGCTGTTGTTGTACAGAGAACGAATCTATGCCCCGGAATAGGTAATTGTTGCTTCGCATATCTGGCCTCCTATGCCCCAATATACAGGCAGCCGTTGACAGCATCCTCAAGGATCAGGCCGCCCGACCCGGCAGAGCATCGGTCGCGCCGTCGCAAGAGCGACGCCGCGCACGAATCCGCCCGACCTTGCGGCGGCCGGGAAGAACATTAGCTTTTCGGTAAGCAGGGCGTGTGATAATATACATTGCGTTTGTGGAGAATATTCATGGCCGACACCAAAAGCGTTTTTGACGAGATCGATGCGGATATCGAGGCGCGGGCCATTGCCGAAGCCGAAGCCGAGATCAATGCCGGCAAGGGCGTGCCGCACGCGAAAGTGCGGGAGTGGTTGTTGAAGCTCGCGAAAGGCGAGATCGTCCCGCCCCCGTGCAAGTAATCTGGTCGCCCGCTGCGCTTCGCGAGATCGAACATATCTACCGCTACATCGCGCAATTTAACCCGCGCGCCGCCGAGCACATGGTCATGGAGATACTGGCGGCCGGCGACAGCCTAGAGAGCTTTCCCTATCGCGGTCGCGTCGTACCGGGCACGCAGCTACGCGAAACGACCCTTCCTTACCCCTACATCATTCGCTATCGCATCGCCGGCGACCATGTGCGAATACTGCGCGTGCGCCACGGCGCACGGCGGCCGACGTTGCCTTAAATCCTCGACCGGTTCAGGGTAAGCAGTTTCATCCTGCAAAATAGGGTGGTGCCTTTTTCCAGCTCCTGAAACCCGCGCGAATCGCGGGGTTACGAGCCGGTGACGCCCTGCAAATTAGAGTGTACTCTATTTTGCATGAGCATTGGGATATATGTTCATTCCGGTTTGTAATAGTCCTTCAGACACTCATGGATCGCTCTGAATGTTGTGCTGCTGTAGAGGTCCTGAAAGCCGCTTCGCAACGCGCTAATCCTATGGAGTAATGATTCATCGTTAGTGTTTTTCGGGTATTTCAGGAGACGTGGCTTGGCTGTGCCAAACCAATGAATAAAGACCGACATGGCAGGTGTCATTTTGTTTTCCAGCAGCGTAAAATTCTTGATGGCGAACAAAATAACATATGCCAATTCATCAACCGAAAGATCGTTAACCGTCTTTCCTGCATCCCTATCTGCATGTTTTAGGAAGTTTTGCCTACTTCGGAACAATGTCATGGCCTCTGGGTAATGTTCTTCCTTAATTAACATTTTCATTTCGTCCCGAAATGAGAGGTGGACTTCCATAGCATCGCCCAACCTCGCAAATTCCTGCCTGAATAATTCGTGTTTCTTCTTCTCG
>JAFAOB010000509.1 GCA_019238055.1 Alphaproteobacteria bacterium | reverse complement strand
GCGGTGCAGCGCGCCCTCCAACAGGAAGGCCTCAACTGAAGCAGTAAAAAACTGGCCCAGGCAGCGAACCGATGATTTCAGCTGCCGCGGGCCAGCAATTGAAGGAGTTTTGCAATGAGCGAAACAATCGCACCGCCAAATTGTCTGTCTGGCATCAAGGTTCTCGATCTGACCCGATTCAAGACTGGAACCACCTGCACCGAGGCGCTCGCCTGGATGGGGGCGGATGTCGTCAAGGTCGAAAACCCCGACGGCGGCGAAGCCGGCCGCCGCGGCGTGCGCGACCCTTATTATTTCATGATCTACAGCGCCAACAAGCGCTCGATTACGGTCAATCTGAAGTCCGAGCGCGGGCTTGCCTTGGTCAAGGAGATGGCCAAAAAGGCCGATGTGTTCGCCGAGAATTTCGGCCCCGGCGTCATCGAACGGCTGGGCCTCGGCTATGACGTGATCAGTGCCTTGAATCCCCGCATCATTTATGCCCAGGTCAAGGGCTTTGGCGAAGGCAGCCCCTATGAAAAGGGCTTGTGCTTTGACCCGATCGCGCAGGCTTGCGGCGGGGCGATGAGCATCACCGGCGAGCGCGATCGCCCACCGCAGAAACCGGGGCCGACAATCGGCGACACCGGCACCGGCATGCTATTGGCGTTCAGCATCTTGGCAGCGCTCTATCAGCGGCAATCGACCGGCAAGGGACGCCGTCTGCAAGCGGCGATGCAGGATTCGGTCATGCATTACAGCCGCGGCATGTTCATCCGCCAGGCGCAGACCGGCAAAGCAGCCCAGCGTCAGCCAGCCAGCGGCAATGCTCCGCATGGCATTTATCCGTGCAAGCCGGAAGGCCCCAACGACTATGTCTATCTGTTGACGAGCCGCGCCAATCCCGAGCATTGGCCACGCCTTTTGAAACTGATCGGGCGCGAGGATTTGATCGGCGACCCGCGCTACGAGACCGCCGCCGCTCGCCTCGAACGCGAGGCCGAGGTCGACGAAATCATCGCACAATGGACGCGCCAGCACACCAAAGAAGAAGCAATGGCGCTGATCTCGGGAGCCGGCGTGCCGGCGGGTGCGGTCCTCGACTCGATGGAACTGACCAACGAGAAGAGCTTCTGGGAACGCGGCATCCTGCAGACCATGCACCATGGCGACTGGCAAATGGCGATGACCACTTGGCCGGTGCGTTTCGACGGTGCCGTGGCGCCGATCAGGCCGGCACCATTGCTCGGTGAGCACACCAAAGAAGCGCTCGGCGAATGGCTTGGGCTCAATGACGGCGAGGTTGAGACGCTACGGCGCGACGGCATCGTCTAACACAGTCAGCCCGTAGCCCGTAGGATGGGCTGAACATCGTGAAGCCCATCATCCCCGGTTACGGAGGATGCGATAGGCTTCCCCCCGGATCAGGTCCGGGGGTCAGCCCATCCTATACTCTCAATACTGATCCGCGACACCGGATCAGGGGTCAGGGTGGCGGGATGGGCTGGCGGCGATAGTGGTAACGATAGAGTTCGCTGAAGCCCAGCCGATCATAGAGGGCGAGCGCAGGGGTGTTGGCGGCTTCGACTTCGAGGCAAGCGCCCGTTGCCCCACGCTCTACGGCCCAAGCGGCCAAGCTCGCGATGATGCGGCGGGCATAGCCACGGCGCAGCTGTTGCGGGTCGGTGACGACCGACTCATAGCAGATAAGATCGCGATGGATCGCGCCGAATGCCAGTGCGCCCACGGCACCATCATCGACGAGCACGGCAAATGCCGCCGGGATCGCCAGCGCCCTGACAATGCGGCGGTAAAGCTGTGCCTGTTTTTTGGTATGCCTCTGCAACGCCGCCATCGTGGCAAACCATTCTGCGGTCGGGCGCGACAGCAGCCGCACCGCCGGGTCGCGTTCGGCCGGGATTGCGCCGCAACCGGTATACAGAACCAAAGAATGACCTTCATCATTATAGCCGCACGCTGCGAGGCACTCATCGATCCCAAGCCCGATCAGCGATGGCAGGCGAAAAATGGCGGGCTGCCGCTGATCGCGGTAAAGCGTTTCGCAGTTGGCGATCAGGGCCGCGGGGTCAGCGTGTTCGATCCCGAGCGGGTTGGCCGAGTTGGCGCGCCGCGTCAGGCCGCCGCTGAACCGCAGCACCCAACCATCAAACAGCACCTGACGCAGTGCTGGCCAGGCGTTGAGGCAAACCTCCTCGACCTGCCACGCCAACGCCGCATCGTTCATCGAGTTACCTCGAAGTCAAAGCAGGTTGGAAGCGGGCCAGATCCAAGAACTGAGCCGTACGACAGAGAAATCTCCCCTCATTGACTTGGCGAAGGGCGCCTGTGTAGTTTTTGCTTAAGGTGGGAAGCGCTAATGCAGCAAAAAAGGAAGGAGACGGTCGTGCAAGGCTTGACCCGACGTAGTGTGTTGCGCAAGTCGCTGGGAGTAGTCGCCGCAGCGGGCATCGCACGACCCTACCTCGCCAACGCCGCGGCGACGACTGCGACCGTGTGGTGGACCCAGGGCTTTGCCCATGAGGAGGATATCGCCTTTAAGAAAATCGTCGATGATTACGAAAAAGCGAGCGGCAACACGATCGATTACACAATTGTCCCCTATGCGCCGCTGCGCCAAAAGATCATCTCGGCGGTAACAAGCGGTGTGGTGCCCGACATATACCCCAGCACGCCAAACGAGCTGGTCGGGTTGCAGGCCTGGGCCGACAAGCTGGTTGATGTCAGCGACGTGGTCGAACCTCAACGGGAACTGTATACTGACACGGCGCTGAGCTCCGTCAACTGCTATAACGGCGTCGAAAAAAGGCGCAGCATTTATGGCGTGCCGCTCGCACAGGCGGTTTTCACAAACCATGTCTGGCGGCCATTGGTCGAAAAGGCCGGCTATCAAATGTCGGATCTGCCAAAGACCTGGGACGCCTATTACGATTTCTTCAAAGATGTGCAAAAGAAGTTACGGAACCAGGGAATGCGGCATATTTACGGTCTCGGCTTTCAGCTGACGACGCAGGGCAATGATCCCAACGCCCTGTTCGCCTATTTTGTCATTGCTTATGGCGGCCAGGACCTCGTCACCAAGGATGGCCGGATGCACGCCGATGATCCGAAGGTGCGCGAAGCAGTGCTCAAGACGTTGATTTATCCCACCACCGCCTATAAGGAAGGCTTTGTGCCGTCGGGCGCTATCAACTGGAACGATGCCGACGACAACAACGCGTTCCATTCGAAACAGATCGTGATGGACCTCGATGGCACGATCTCGACCGAGGTCGCGATGTTTGCCGACAAGCAGGATTACGACGATATCGTGACGATGGGGTTGCCACTGTCGAACGATGGCAAGCCGGTGCCGAGCCAAGCCTTGTTCGGCTGCGCGTTGATCCCGAAGGGTGCGAAAAACGTTGCCGCAGCGAAGGATTTTCTCAAATATTTGAGCCGGCCGAAGGTCAATGGGGAATACCTAAAGGTCGGGCTTGGTCGCAACGCCCCGCCGATGCCGTCGATCGTTACGGCCGACCCGTGGTGGTCCGCCGACCCGCATCGAAAAGCCTATACTGAGCAGGCCGTGCTCGGTCCGACGCTGCCGCAATATTGGGTGTACAACCCGGCCTGGGCCGAGGTTCAGAACCAGCACGTCTGGGGGGCGGCCTGGGCGGATGTGATCCAGCATGGGATGACGCCTGAGGCCGCCGCCGACAAGGCGTTCAAATGGACTGAGCAGATTTTCGCCAAATACCCGATCGCACAAAGCTGAGCGTGGCCACGAGGGATCCGGCGGCAAGACGTAGTATATCGGTGCTCGGATTCCGTGAGTATGCAGCGCCCGCACCGCGGTTAGGGGCTTAGTAAAAGGGCGGATGGTTGGCAATGAGTCCTAGGGCCGACCACCCGGCCGGTTTAAAATGACCAACGTACAGAAAGCCTAGTCGCTTCCATGAGAGGCGCGTGGCACGGACAGGAAGGAAGAACAAATGATCAGTCTGAACAGGCGGTCGGTGTTGCGCAGTTCGCTCGCCATCGCGGCGGGTGCGGCTCTGGCACGACCTTACATCGCAAACGCCGCGGCGACGACCGCGACGGTGTGGTGGGTTCAGGGCTTCGCCCACGAAGAGGATACCGCGTTCCAAAATATGGTCGCCGATTACGAGAAGGCGAGCGGCAACCGGATCGAATACAGCATCGTGCCGTTCGCCGCGATGCGGCAGAAGGAGATCGCCGCGGTGACGAGCGGGGTCGTGCCCGACATCATCGATGTCGGCGACTACTTCTTTGCCGTGCTGAGCGCCTGGAACAACCAATTGGAAGACCTCAGCGATGTCATCGAGACGCAGAAGCGGCTGTTCATGCCAACGGCGCTGCAGAACGGCTACGCCTACAACAACGTCGAGAAGAAACGCAGCTATTACATGATCCCGAACCGCATGTCGGTGATCCCGTTCCATGTCTGGAAGTCGCTGCTCGACAAGGCCGGCTACAAACCCGCCGACATTCCGAAAACCTGGGACGCCTTTCTCGATTTTTTCCCGCCGGTTGCGGAGAAATTGCGGGCGCAGGGCAGGCGCAACATCTATGCCGGTTCGATCATGATCAGTGCGGTCGGGTTTGATGCGATCGGACACTTCGATCATTTCATGATTGCCTATGGCGGCAAGGACTTGTACACGCCGGACGGCAAAGTTCATACCGACGATCCCAAAGTCCGCGAGGCCGCGATAAAGACGGTCACCAGGCTGGCGACTGCCTTCAAACAGGGCTTCATGCCGCCGGCGATCCAGAACTGGAACGACAACGACGACAACAATGCCTTTCATTCGAAATTGCTCGTCATGGATTTTGACGGCTCGCTATCGACCGAGGTGGCGCTGTGGAAGGAAAAAGAGGAATACAACGACATCCTGACTTTGGGTCTGCCGCTCGGCAATGACGGCAAGCCGGTGGCTGGCGTCATGACTACACAGGCGGTGGTAGTGCCGAAGGGCGCCCCCAATGTCACCGTCGCCAAGGAGTTTCTGAAATATTCGCTGGAGCCGAAAGTGCTCGCCGTCCTTCTGAAGGTCGGACTCGGCCGGCGGCTGCCGCCGATGACGTCGATCGTCGAGAATGACAAGGCGTTCTGGCTCGACCCGAAGAACGAGCCGCTACAAGCCTACACGCGGGAGGGCATCTACGGTCCGACGATCCCGCCCTACGAGGTCTACAACCCGGCGCGCGCGCAGGTCTCGACCGAGCGTGTGTTCCCGCTTGCGATCCTCGATGTGATCAACAAAGGGGTGGCTCCGGAAGCGGCGGTCGACAAGGCGTTCAAGCGGACCGAAGAGATCTTCGCCAAATACCCGATCGCGCAGAGCTGAGCCCCTTGGAAGGGAGCACCGACATGATCAATCCGACCAGGCGCTCATTGTTGCGCGGCTCGCTCGCCATCGCGGCGGGTACGGCTCTAGCCCGCCCCCATATCGCCAACGCCGCGGCGACGACCGCGACGGTGTGGTGGGTTCAGGGCTTCGCCCATGAGGAGGATATCTCGTTCAAGAAAATGGTCGCCGACTATGAGAAAGCGAGCGGTAACCAGATCGAATACAGCATCGTGCCGGGTCCTCCAATGCGGCAGAAGGAAATTGCCGCGGTAACGAGCGGCACCGTGCCGGACATCATCAATGTCGGCGATTATTACTTTGCGGTATTGAGCGCCTGGAACGGCCAGCTGGAAGACCTCAGCGATGTCATCGAGACGCAGAAATCGCTGTTCACCCCGACTGCGTTGAGCACCGTCTATGCCTACAACAACGTCACGAAGAAGCGCAGCTATTACATGATCCCGCACCGCGCCGGCGTCGTCCCGTTTCATGTTTGGAAGTCGCTGGTCGAGAAGGCGGGCTATAAAACCTCGGATATTCCGAAGACCTGGGACGCATTTCTCGATTTCTTCAAACCCGTGCAGGCCAAGCTGCGCGAGCAAGGCATGCGCAATATCTATGCCTACAGCTTTCAGGTGAACGCGGTCGGGTTTGACTGTATCTTCACGTTCGACCATTTCAATATCGCCTATGGCGGGCAGAACATTTTCACCCCCGACGGCAAATTCCATCCCGACGATCCGAAAATCCGCGAGGCCGCGATCAAGGCGATCGAGACCCTGACCAATGCCTACAAGCAGGGCTTCATACCGCCGTCAGTACAGAGCTGGAACGACAATGACGACAACAACGCCTTCCACTCAAAGCTGGTGGCCATGGATTTCGACGGCTCGATCTCGACCGAGGTCGCGTTGTGGAACGACAAGGCGGCTTACAACGACATCCTGACCCCTCGGCCTGCCGCTCAGCAACGAAGGCAAGCAGCTGCCAAGCGTGATCGGCGCCGCCACCGCGGTGGTGCCGAAAGGGGCCAAAAATCTGCAGGTGGCGAAGGAGTTCCTCAAATATTCGATCGAGCCAAAAGTGCTGGCCGCCTATTTGAAGACAGGGCTCGGGCGCTTCCTGCCGCCGATGCCGTCGATCGTCAAGGATGATCCGGGGTTCTGGCTCGACCCGAAAAACGAGCCGCTTCAAGCCTATACGAAGCAGGGCGTATTCGGCCCGACGATCCCGCCCTATGAGGTCTTCAACCCGGCGCGGGCGCAGGTCAGCACCGAGCATGTCTTCAGCGTCGCGATGATCGACGTGATGAACAACGGGATGACGCCGCAGGCGGCGATCGATAAGGCGTTCAAGCGGACGGAAGAGATCTTTGCCAAATACCCGATCGCCCAAAGCTGATCGGGTGCTCAAGGCATCCGGCGGCAAAATGCAGGTCTATCGGTACTCTCGCTCCCGGTGAACACGCAGCACACGCACCGTGATTAAGGGCTTCGTGAGCGGGTTGATTGGCGATGAGCGCCGGGGCTGACCACCATAGCCATTTTAAATTAACCCCAACTATGGATACGCCTTGAGGCGTTGGCTTGTGAGCGAGATGGAAGGCTTGCCCGGCCTGAAAGCGTAAGCGACGAGGCAGGACAGGACATGGACCATGGCGTTGATCGCCGACCTGTGGCGTGAATGCTCAAGC
>JAFAOB010000065.1 GCA_019238055.1 Alphaproteobacteria bacterium | reverse complement strand
GGCGTAATCGGCAACCGCGACGCGCGCGCCCTCGCAGGCAAAGGCGAGCGCCGTTGCTCGGCCGATCCCGCCGCCGCCACCGGTAATCAGCGCCGCTTTCCCGTCGAGCAATCCCGTCATTGCATGCTCCCCTCATATCCGATGATGCCAGCATAGCGCTGCCGCCGAGCCGCCGGTATCGTTCCGCATGCGACTGGCAGAGACACACCGCTTCCGAAGGCGCAGTGAAGCCGCGTAGCCCCCGCTGAAATTACAACTTATGTTCTGAGAACCTCGACCGCGTAGGAGGATCAAAATGCCCGGCAATCCGGTCGAAGACCATTATACGAGCAGCGACCTTGGAGCGGCGATCCTCGCAGCGCTCCAGCGAATGGGAAAAGACATCGACCATCTGACCCCGGACGATCTGGCGCCGGTCGACGAGTTTCACGGCGGGCAGCGTGCGGCGACGATCCGGCTTGCCGGACTTCTCGGCCTGTCGGGGAGCGAACAGGTGCTCGATGTCGGTTCCGGGCTCGGCGGACCGTCGCGCTTTCTCGCTTGGCGGTATGATGTGCATGTCAGCGGTGTCGATCTGACCGCGGAATTTGTCCGCATCGCCGAGATGCTGACACAGCGCACCGGGCTCGCCGGCAAGGTTGATTATCGCCAAGGCAACGCCCTCGATTTGCCGTTCGCGGATGCGAGCTTTGATGTGGTCTGGTCGCAGAACGCGTCGATGAACATCGCCGACCGCGACCGTCTCTACGGCGAGATGCGGCGGGTACTCAAACCGGGTGGCAGGCTAGCGCTGCAGGAAGTTGCTGCAGGGCCGGGTGGACCGCCGCATTTTCCGGTGCAGTGGGCGCGCGAGCCAAGCATCAGCTTTTTGTTTTCGGCCGAGGTGACGCGAGCAAAGCTGGAAGCGGCCGGTTTTCGTGTGCTGATCTGGCAGGACACGACCGCGGAGGCATTGCAATCGGCGGCTCGGCGGGCGCACACCACAAGCAGCGGGCCGCCGCCGCTTGGCACGCATTTGATCCTTGGTGAGGATTGGCGGGCCATGTTTCGCAATTCGGCGCGCAACCTCGAGGAGCGGCGCACCGAACTGTTCAATGCGATCCTTGAGCGCGTCGGCCAGCCATGACGGCTGCGGGTTCGCCGGGCGAATAAAGCGGGCGGCTCCGGCAATTGCTGAGGCGCAGGGGTCGCTTTCCGGACGCCTGGCTCCATCGGACTCCGGTGGGCTAGTCGCCCGGATTAGTTGACCTTAACCTATGATATTTGTCCGCGCCTATTTCGATCGCCCTAGCGAAAGGCGGCCGGTTAGGCGCCAAACCGGAATGGCAGCGCGAAATCCTCAGTAACCTTCGCGTTCCATGCGCTTGCGCAATAGTTTGCGGTAGCGGCGTACCGCCTCGGCCTTTTCACGCGCTCGCCGCTCCGACGGTTTCTCGTAGCTGCGCCGCAATTTCATTTCCCTAAATACCCCCTCGCGCTGCATCTTTTTCTTCAAGGCCCGAAGAGCCTGATCGACGTTGTTGTCGCGGACGAGGACTTGCACGGGGGCTGTTCTCCATTCTCAAGGTCTGGGTCGGCACCGATTGCCGCCTGCGTACTTATTTAGCACCGGCCCCGCGCGCTGTGAAGGCAACGGACTCACTGTCGCGCGCTTCGCTGTGCTCGGTGTGCACGCGACGATGATGACTGGCGTGGGTCTCGTCGGCACAGGCGCCACCCACGCGCGCTCCACGTGCAGACCGCGACAAATTCTGGTGAGCGCCTGCGTTCACATCGGAGGTCTGACGCCATTTTTTTCGGCGGTAACGCTGGCAGCGGCGAGACTGCCGTTAGGTTCTTTGCGGGCGAGGACAAACACCGCAGCTCCGGGCTTCAGCAGGGCCGGATCGCCCGGCTCGTAAGTCACAATCGGGGTTCCAGGCGGAACCACGATAACCTCCTCCTTTCCATTCAAGCTAAGCTTGATTGTTCGGCCCTGCGGCGCACTGCTGACCTCCGCCACCGGTGCATTGGTCATCAGGCTGCCGGCGCCGAGGTCCCAAGGAAACTCACCCATGCGCACCGTGCTCAGGGCAGCTGGAAAGATGTGAATCTCGACCGCTTGCCGGGTTCCGTCAGGCCCTTTGACCGAGGTGATCCCGACCTTGTCACCGGGCTTAATATCATTCAGCGTCTCGGCGACGACTGCGCGGACGGTGAAGTCGGGGGCCAGGGTAATCGTGACCGATTTGCCATCGCGCGATTTGACCGAGAGCGTGTGATCGTCGAATTTCTCGACCGTGCCGCGAATACGCGTAGGCGGCGATTGTTGG
Organism: Alphaproteobacteria bacterium; assembly: GCA_019238055.1. Classification (GTDB taxonomy): domain Bacteria; phylum Pseudomonadota; class Alphaproteobacteria; order ATCC43930; family CGMCC-115725; genus AP-15. The sequence continues at coordinate 616 of JAFAOB010000065.1, read as the reverse complement.
GCAAAGGTCGGAACGATCATCGCGACGCTCAACAACACTGCACAAATTGTGGGTCGAAGCATGTGGGCGGTCTCCCCTTGTGGTCTTGTGACGCTCGTTGCTTAAAGCGTAGCGCGTTTGGTTGCGCGCGCATCTCACATTTCGGTGACCGCATTATAGCGATTTCTGGATTTTCTCAGACCAGCCGTCGTCTCAGCTCTGACAGGTCTCGGCGATTATCCAATGGAGCCGGTGCAGCGGCCCGCTCGGTATGCTTTGCCACAGCGGCAGCAACAGCCGAAGAATTATTACTTACGAGCTAACAACGACCTCCTTTTAATGACGCGAGGGTTCTTCGAGTCCCTCCAGCTCCACTGCGCCGGTCACGATCCGCTGAATATCGCGGCTAGGCCGTTGTCGTTCAACAAGATATGGACAGGTTGGCCATTTTTCGTGGCATCGGCCGACCAAGATTGAGTTGGATGCAGATTACTGATGTCAGGTAACTGCCCAGGTAGCGTGATTGGTTCAGCTTACCCGGAGTTGTGAGACCAGAGCGCTGGGATCAGCGATGAGGGTAGCGAGGATGTTCCATCCCTGTTTTCTTGCGGTCGAGAGGACCGAGCGGATGACGGCG
>JAFAOB010000458.1 GCA_019238055.1 Alphaproteobacteria bacterium | reverse complement strand
CCACCGCAGCCCAAAGCCGCAGCGTCGCCTCGTCCAGCCGACCCGCCAGCGCTCGATATTTGCTCCCGATGATCCCCGGATCCCCCATGCCAAAAGAGTGCTGGAAATGCCTTCAGTGTTCAAGTTATTTTTGCTAAAGTCCTAAGGAGACGCAAATCGCCACCCTCCGCCGACACCGGTCTCGCCGGGTATCGGCGATTGCCGCGGAGCGGCCGACAAACTAGGCTGATCGCAGCTCCTTTGAGACGGCGGGATATGGACGATGATGGTGACCGATAAGATCTGGCCGACACTCGACTATAGCCGGGTGCCGTATCGCCTCTACCATGATGCCGAAATCTACGAGCGCGAGCAGCGCCGGATCTTTGAGGGGCCGGTATGGAATTATCTTGGCCTCGACGCCGAGATCCCCAATCCCGGCGATTTCCGGGCCACCTATCTCGGCGAGATACCGGTCGTCTTCAATCGCGACCAATCGGGCGTCGTCCATGCCTTTGTCAATCGCTGCGCCCATCGCGGCGCCCTCGTACGGCGTGAACTTGCCGGAAACGCGCGCGAACACATCTGCATCTATCACCAATGGTGTTACGGCCTCGACGGCCGCCTCACCGCGATCCCGTTTCGGCGCGGCATCCGCGGCAAAGGCGGGCTCGACCCGAGCTTCGATATGGGTGCGCACAGGCTGCGGCCGTTGCGCCTCGACACGATCGGCAGTGCGATTTTTGGCACTCTCGCTGAGGATGCCGAGCCGCTCGAGGATTTTCTCGGACCGCCGATCATCGCCCAGATCGGACGCCTGTTTGCTCGCCCGGTGCAGGTCCTCGGCTACAACCGCCAGCGTATTCGGGCCAACTGGAAGCTTTACGCCGAGAACACGCGCGACAACTACCATGCAAGCTTGTTGCACGAGTTTCTGCTGACGTTCGGCCTCGACCGCTCGACCCAGAAGGGCGGCGTGACGATGGACGGCCGCCACCGCCACAACATCACCTGGGCCGAGGCCGACAGCGACACGGCCGATTTTGCGTATGAGGCCTATAGCGACGCCCATATCCGCAACGACTATCTTTCGCTGCAGCAACCCGATCTCGTCGCCTTCCGCCGCGAGCGCAACGACAATCTCAATCTCGTCGTCACGAGCGTGTTTCCGTCCTCGGTCTTTGTGCAGATATCAAACAGCCTCGCCATCCGTCAGATCCGGCCGCGCGGCGTCGATGAGTTCGAAGTGTTTCAGACGATGCTCGGCTATGCCCACGACGCGCCCGACATGATCGATCATCGGCTGCGCCAAGCCAACCTTGTCGGTCCCGCCGGACTCGTATCGATGGAGGATGGCGAGGCAATTGAGATCGCCCATCGCGCGACCAAACCCGCTCCCGACCGGACTTCGGTTATTGAATTGGGCGGCGCTGGCGTCATCTCCGACCGCGACTACCGAGTCACCGACGTGCCGCTTCGCGGGTTCTGGTCATACTACGCGGAACTGTTGGGGATCGAGCCTGCAGGCGCGGTGCGATGACCGTTGACCACGCGCTGATCTGCAATCTGCTCGCCGAGTACGGCGCGCTGCTCGATGCCGCCGAATACGACAAGTGGCTCGGCCTCTTTGCCGACGCTTGCCGCTATGTCATCGTGCCGCGAGAAAACCACGATCGGGGTTTGTCGGCTGGCCTGATTTATTGCGACAATCGCGCGATGCTCGAAGACCGCATTATGGCGTTGCGCGAGGCCAACAAATACAACATCCACACCGACCGGCATGTGATCGGCCTGCCGCGGCTCATTATTGCGGACGGGCCTTTGATCGAAGCGCCGTTCATGGTCTATCAGACCGATCAGGAGGGGGCCACACAGCTGTTCGCGACCGGCCTTTACCGCGATCGCCTCGAGCTTGTTGGCCATGATCTCAAAATCCGGGACAAACTCGTCCTTCTCGATACCTTCGCGGTGCCGACATTGCTGGCGACCCCGCTATAATCTTGGCAAGGCCCAGAATCTTGGAGGTCCGGAGCGATCGCCCGGGCATATTGCGCTCCGAGACTGATAGCGCCTTCATTAGCGATGTTTTGTGAGGCTTCACCGGCTTGCCGCGGCAGCGGCGGCTGCCTAATATCCTGCGTTGTACGGATCACAAAGCCGACCGCAATGCTGCTCTGCCGCACCCCCATCATTCGCCGATTGCGGCACTGTCCAAGCTGAGCTCACGGGCGGGCGATCTGACCGGCGATGGCGAACGACTCTAGATTGCGCGGCCCATCGGTTCGCGGCATCCCTGAAGGCGACAACCGCGAGCGGATGATTTGCGCCGATTGCGGCTACATCCTTTACGACAACCCAAAGATCGTCGTCGGTTCCGTCCCGCGCTGGGGTGAGCGCATACTTTTATGCCGGCGCTCGATCGAGCCGCGTTACGGCTTTTGGACGCTGCCGGCCGGTTATCTGGAGCTCAATGAATCGGCTAGTGCAGGCGCCGAGCGGGAGGCCTGGGAAGAGGCAAACGCGCGGATCGAGATCGAGGGGCTTCTGGCGATCTACGACATTCCGCGCATCAGCCAGGTACAGCTGATCTTTCGTGCACGACTGCTGGACGACGCGATATCACCGGGGCCGGAAAGCCTCGAAGTCGGACTCTTCGGCTGGGAAGACATCCCTTGGTCCGATCTCGCCTTTCCATCGATCCGCTGGGCGTTGCAGCACGAACATGAAGCCCAGACCACCCGCGAGTTCACGACCCGCATCAACCCGCCCGGCTTCTGACCGGTTGAGAGCCTCTGTCTCGGTATCGAGAGGCGTTTGATTGACAGCAGCGGATCCGTCGAACAAGCGGGATCTTCCCGCATTGTTGCCGTAGGCTTGCACCTGCAGCATGATGATTGCAGGACAACCAGATTTGAGCGGGGGAATGGGCGCCAGAAGCAAGATTTTCCCGAGCTTTGCCGAGGCGGTTCGGGACATTCCAGATGGGGCCACGATCGGCTTTGGCGGGTTTGCCGTCGTCGGCATGCCGATCAATCTTTACGGCGCGGTCGCGGCGCAGGGGGCGAAAGGCCTAACCTGTGTGTCGAACTCGACCCGCGGCGGCGCGACCTTGCCGCCCGAGGCACCGGATATGGGCCAGATGATTCAGAACGGGCAGGTCAAAAAGGTCGTCTGCGCGTTTACCGCGCCGACCCGCGCCTCACAGCGGCTGATCCTGTCGGAATACGTTACGAAGGGCCTGATCGAGGCCGAGCTCGTGCCGCAAGGGACCCTGGCCGAGCGGATGCGTGCCGCCGGCGCCGGCATTCCGGCGTTCTACACGCCTGCGGCGGTCGGCACCGAGCTTGCCGAGGGCCGCGAGACGCGCGTTTTTGGCGGCCGCGAATATCTGCTCGAACATGCACTGCCGCTCGATTATGCGATGATCCGCGCGTATCAGGCCGACGCCGCCGGAAATTTGCGGTTCCGCCGTTCGCAGCGCAATTTCAATCCGATCATGGCTATGGCGGCGCGAGTGACGGTCGTCGAGGTCGAAGAGGACATCCTGCCGGTCGGCGCAATCGATCCCGACAATGTGCATACGCCGGGGATTTTTGTGCATCGCATTGTCAAGATCCCGCCGCCGCCCGAAGGATGGTGGCCGCAACTGCCAGCGAGTGCCGGACGATGAGCGAGAGGACAAAAGGATTAACCCGCCAGCAGATGTGCGACCGCTTGGCGATGGAGTTCGGTGATGGCTGGATCGTCAATCTCGGCATCGGCATCCCGACCTTGTGCTCGAATTTCGATTTCGGCGACAAGGAGATCATCTTTCATTCCGAAAACGGCGTGATCGGCTATGGCCCGCTCGCCGCGCCCGGCAAGGAGGATCTGCATCTCGTCAATGCCGGCGGCCAGCATGTGACGTTGCAGCCAGGGGCGGCGATCGTGCATCACGCCGACTCGTTCGCCCTGATCCGCAGCGGGCGCATCGATGTGACCGTGCTCGGCGCCTACGAGGTTGCCGAAAACGGCGACTTCGCGAATTGGAAAATGGCGGGGCAGCAGGGCGGCGGTATCGGCGGGGCAATGGACCTCGCGGCCTGCGCCAAGCATGTCTTTGTCGCAATGGAGCACCAAACGCGCAATGGCGCACCCCGATTGGTCGAGCGCTGCTCGATCCCGGCAACGGCGCGGGGTGTCGTCAACCTGGTCGTCACCAATTACGGCTTGTTCGAGATCACGCCCAGGGGAATGATGCTGAAAGAAATCGGCCCAGGCGTCACGGTCGACGAGATCCGGGCCGCCACCGGCTGCAACCTGATCGTTCCGCGCGAAGTCCCCCCGGTGCAACTAAGGGAGTAGGACCTATGGCGCATGAAGGCAAGTGCTCCATCTCCTGCGATCGATTTCTCCAGAGGAGTGGCTAAAGCGTTATGGCAGGTGGTCAGAGGCATCGATTTCTACTTCTTGCACCCTTCCGACGCGATCGAGCAATTGCCAACCGGACAGCGCGGTTTCTGAAAAATTGTGGCCGCCCTCCAAGAGGAATGTGATGAATACCAAGGACTCGATCAGCGCTCAAAAGGGACGCAACCTGATTGAGAAACTTCGACGGTTGCCGGCGGATCGCATAGCTGAGGTCGAAGACTTTATCGACTTTCTGTATGCGCGCCAGGAGGCCCGAAGGCTAGTGAACGCGTCATCTCGGCTATCCGAAGCCGCCTTTCATGAAGTTTGGGACAACCCCGACGACGCGGATTATGACCGGTTGTGAGTTTGGTGATATCATTCTCGTCCCTTTTCCGTTTACCGATCAGTCAACCAGCAAGAAGCGACCGGCTGTCGTCATTTCGAGTGCAAATTACCATCGCTCGCGGCCTGATTACATCATCATGGCCGTAACGAGCCGAATGCGGGTTTTGGCTATGATCGGGAAACTCATCGTCCGGGATTGGCGGGAAGCAGGTTTGCTAAAGCCGTCGACAATCAAGCCGATAATCGCAACCATCGAACATGCATTGGTGCTGAGGAGACTCGGCAGCTTGAGGGCCGACGATCAGGCGGCACTCCGAGCTGTTATCTCCGATATCCTGGGATAATTCACCGGCCGCTTGCTCTGACGAACTCGGAAAGTGAGGATTGCGATGCATCGGGTGCTGATTACCGGGGCGGGCGGTGGGATCGGGCAGGCCTTGCGCGAAACTCTGCGCGGGGTCTATCCGGTGTTGCGGCTATCCGACCGGGTGCCGCTGGCACCTGCGCGGGACGGCGAGGAGATCGACCAGACCGAAATCGCCGACATGGCCGCGGTCCGCCGCATGGTTGACGGGGTCGACGGGATTGTCCATCTCGGCGGCAATTCCGGCGAGGCGGAATGGCCGGTCATCCTGCAATCGAACATCGTCGGCGTCTACAACGTCTTCGAGGCGGCGCGGTTGGCCGGGGTCCAACGGATCGTCATGGCCACCAGCAATCATGCGGTTGGATTTTATCTACGCGAGCAGACCATCGACCACCGGGTGGTTCCGCGGCCGGACAGCCGCTATGGTGTCAGCAAGGCATTCTCCGAGGCGCTCGCGAGCCTCTATGCCGATAAGCACGGGGTTGGTTTTCTGTGTGTGCGCATCGGCAATTTCGGCACGCAACCGATCGACAAGCGGCGGCTTGCGATCTGGATCAGCCCACGCGATCTGACCCAGCTTGTGCGCATCGGGCTCGAACACCCCGAACTGCGCTACGAGATTGTCTACGGGGTCTCGAATAATCGACGATCGTGGTACGATAATTCGAATGCTTATCGCCTCGGCTACCGCCCGCAAGACGAGTCGGAACCTTATGCCGAAGCCGTCTTGGCAGCCGAGCCATCTGATGCCGACCCGATCGCCGAGCACTATCAGGGCGGCACCTTTTGTGCCGCCGAATACACGGCAAAAACCCCGCCCCGTTGATCAGCGGATCATCGCCCCGGCTCAGCGCTTGAACAGAGCCTCGGCACCGCGCGCATGACCACGCTTTGCCGCGATTTCGGCCCGGGTGCGAGCGATTTCTGTTTCGAGTTCGGCGATATAAGCTTCGAGTTCGGCGATGCCCAATAGGCTCAGATCTTTTACCGGGGCCGGTTTGCGGCGCGGCTCGAGTTCGGATTCATCGATCATTTGCCGTTCCCTTGCTGTCGCCTTCCTTAGGTCGACGCCGAGATTATATATCGTTTAAGATCATTGCGCTGTAGCGTGCCGCCGCCAGCGCCTATGGCGCCGCCGAAACCGGGATTTCAGTGATGACTGCACCCTTGATGCCCAAGGCCACCGCTGTGTGGCTGGTTGAAAACACTTCTCTCACCTTTGAGCAGATCGCGGATTTTTGCGGACTGCATCAGCTCGAAATTCAGGCGATCGCCGATGGTGAAGTGGCGAACCAGATGCAGGGGCTCGATCCGGTCGCGAATGGCCAGACCACAACCGAGGAAATCGAACGCTGCCAAGCCGATCCCGAGGCGCGGCTTAAGCTGTCAGCTCAGGCGATGCCGCCGCGGGTGGTCAAACACAAGGGTCCACGCTACACCCCGATCGCCAAGCGCCAGGATAAGCCCGATGCGATTGCTTTTCTGCTGAAGAGCCACCCCGAATTATCGGATGCGCAGATCTCGAAATTGATCGGAACGACCAAGCCGACGATCGCCGCGGTCCGCGATCGTACCCATTGGAACAGCGCGAACATCAAGCCGCGCCACCCGGTCGGGCTCGGCCTGTGCACGCTCGACGAACTCGAAGATGCCGTTCGTCGGGCCCGCGCCCGCATGCCGGCTGAGGAGATCGAGAGCGTCGAAGCCTCTGAAGGTGACGAAGCGGAGCCGCTAGAGGGTTAAATCGCGGTTTTATTTGCCAAACCGGCCTTGGCGAGCGCGTCGCTGACTTCGCCGAGCACGGCCGGGTCGTCGATCGTCGCCGGCATCGGGTAGGGTTCTCCGTCGGCGATTTTGCGCATGGTGCCGCGCAGGATCTTGCCGGATCGGGTCTTCGGCAGGCCAGCGACGACGAGGGCGGTATAAAAGCTCGCCACCGGGCCGATGCGCTCGCGCACCAGCGCCACCGCCTCGCGTTCGATCTCCGCGACAGACCGCGCCGTGCCTGCCTTCAACACCAACAGGCCGAGCGGCACCTGCCCTTTCAGCGCATCGGCGACGCCGATGACGGCGCATTCCGCAACATCGGGGTGCGCCGCGAGCACTTCCTCGATGCCGCCCGTCGACAACCGATGCCCGGCGACGTTGATAATGTCGTCGGTGCGCGTCATCACATGGATGTAGCCGTCCTGGTCAATGAAGCCCGCATCGGCGGTCTGATAAAAGCCCGGAAATGTCGAGAGATAAGTGCGAACGAACTGGTCATCTGCCTCCCACAAAGTCGGCAGCGCGCCGGGCGGCAGCGGCAGTTTGACGGCGAGCGCACCAATCTCGCCGGCTGCCAATTCGTGCACCTCGCCCTCACGTTCGGCATCGAGCACGCGAACATCCCAACCCGGGACTGCGCGGGTCGCCGAACCGTGCTTGACTGGCAGTTTTTCGATGCCGAGGCAATTGGCGGCGATCGGCCAGCCGGTTTCGGTCTGCCACCAATGGTCGATGACCGCGACTCCCAAATGCTGTTCGGCCCAGGCGACGGTCGGTGGATCAGCGCGCTCGCCCGCCAGGAACAGGGCGCGAAACTTTGCCAGATCGCGCTTTCGGATCAGTTGGCCCTCGGGGTCTTCACGTTTGATCGCGCGAAAGGCGGTCGGCGCGGTGAAGAACACGCGGACATCGTGTTGTTCAATGACCCGCCAGAACGCGCCGGCATCCGGCGTGCCGACCGGTTTGCCTTCGTACATGACCGTCGTGCAGCCATAGATCAGCGGTGCATAGACGATATACGAATGGCCCACGACCCAGCCGACATCCGAGGCGGTCCAAAACGTCTCATCAGGCTCGACCCCGTAGATGTTGTGCAACGACCAGTAGAGCGCCACGGCGTGACCGCCATTATCGCGTACCACCCCCTTGGGAATCCCGGTCGTCCCCGAGGTATACAGAATGTAGAGCGGATCGGTCGCCAGCACCGGGACGCAATCGGCCGGCCGCGCTGTAGACGCAAGATCGTTCCAGTCGTGGTCGCGATCGGCGATGAGGTCGGCCCGGCACATCGGCCGCTGCAGGATCACGCAATGCTCGGGCTTTGAGGTTGCTTCAGCGATCGCCGCATCGAGCAACGGCTTATAGGCGACGATTCGGCTCGGCTCGATACCGCAGGAGGCGGACAGAACGACTCGCGGGCGCGCCGCATTGATCCGCGTCGCCAACTCATGCGCGGCAAACCCGCCGAACACGACCGAGTGGACAGCCCCGATGCGGGCGCAGGCCAGCATCCCCATCGCCGCCTCAGGCACCATCGGCATATAGATCAGCACCCGGTCGCCCTTGCCGACGCCGAGCCCGACGAGGACCCCGGCGAGTTCTGCCACGCGATCGCGCAATTCGCGATAGGTGAACGAAACGACTTGCCCGGTGACCGGGCTGTCCCAGATCAGCGCCACGCGCTCGCCGCGGCCGCGGGCCACATGGCGGTCGAGCGCGTTCCAGCAGGTGTTGAGCCGCGCGCCGGAAAACCAGCGATAAAACGGGGCTCGGCTCTCGTCGAGCACGAGGTCCCAGCGGCGCTCCCAGTCGATTACTTCAGCCGCTTCGGCCCAGAATTCGACCGGTCGCCCGATCGACCGGCGGTAGGTTTCTTGGTAATTCGCCATCTGACCTCCCTATATTTTACGCCGCCTTGGCGCGGTGCTGTGGCTGGATGTGCCCGCTAACCGTGGCGCCGTCGGTCGGTGTCAGCCGCAAGAAACCGAAGGCCGCGATCAGCGGGATCAGCCCGACCAGAAAGAACGCGAGCCGAAAGTCCCCGACGTTCACCTTTGTCGGCCCGGCGATAACCGCCAGCAGCGCCGCTCCGACCGCGACGCCAAACCCGCGCGCTACCTGCTGCGCGACACCGGCAACACTGGTGCCCTTGCTTAACAGCGGTCCCGGCATGTCGGCATAGCTGACGGTGTTGAGAGCGAGATACTGTACGCTGCGCACGCATCCCGAGAGCAGCACCAGCGCTACAGTCAGCCAAACCGGGGTGTCCGCCCGTAATAATCCGCAAGCCGCAGTGACGATCGCAGCAAGGAAAGCCGTGCCGGCCAGCAAACGGCGAAAGCCGAACAAGCGCAGCAGCGGTCCAGCGAGGGTACGCACCGCCATCGCTCCGACGCTCGATGAGAATGTCAACAGGCCCGACTGAATTGCACTCATCCCGAACCCGACCTGAAACAGCAACGGCAGCAAAAATGGCGCTGCATCAAGACCAATGCGGCAAAACCCGCCGGTGACGGTCCCGATACGAAAGGTACGTATACGGAACAATGTGAGATCGAGGACCGGATCGGGGCAGTGTCGCGCATGCCACCCGTAAAGCGCCAGAATCGCCAGTGCCGCCGGAAAAAACGCAGCGCCCAAGGCACCCGGAAGGATCGGGCGGCCGAGGTTTTCGATCGCGACCTCGAACAATGCCAAGCCAAGCCCGGAAATGACAAAGCCGCGCAAATCGAACCGGGTCGGCGCCGGAGCGCGGAAATTCTCGAACAGGTGCAGGGCCAGAACCAAGCCGAGAATGCCGATCGGCAGGTTCAGAAAGAATATCGCGCGCCACGAAAACCAGGTGGTCACGATCCCGGCGATGATCGGCCCCGCGGTTGGCCCGATCATCGCCGGGATCGTCATCCAATTCATTGCGGTGACGAGGTCGGAGCGCGGAAAGCTGCGCAGCAGGATCAGGCGTCCGACCGGCGTCATCATCGCACCGCCAAACCCCTGGATCACGCGCATCGCGAGCAGCAGAGGCAAATTGGGCGCAATGCCGCACAACGCCGATCCGGTCGTGAAGATCGCGATAGCCGAACAGAAGACCACACGGGCGCCGAGGCGATCGGCAATCCACCCGCTGACCGGGATAAAAACTGCGAGGCTTAGTAGATAGGTTGCGATAACCAGGTTGAGTCGCAGCGGGCTCTGCCTGAGGCTCTTCGCCATCGCCGGGATCGACACGGCGATCATCGTCGAGTCGAGCCCCTCCATGAAAAAGGCGCAACCGACGATCAGCGCGACAACGATCGCGCGCCGGGATTGTATCGCAGCCGCGGAAGGCCCGGCCTCGCTCACCGGCCTCGCCCTTGCTGTTTCGCTATCGATTGCGTGCGCCGGACGTCATCGGCAAGCTCGCCCCTATGTGACCCGCCGCCTGCCCTCATCTGCGTTTCCGTCCGACTGGCGTTGACTTGGCGCTGCGTCTCGACCATAGCCGATCACGGGTTGCGTGGGGCGATAAAGGTGGATCAGAGCAAGATCGAGGGCGGGCTGCTCGAGCGCTGGGCGCTGGCCTATCTTAGCCGCTACGCCAGTACCGCCGAAAACTTGCGGCGGGTATTGCAGCGTCGTGTCCACCGCCGCTTCGGCGAGGATGCCGAGGCGATGCGATTGGCTGCGCCGCTCATCAATAAGATCATTGAGCGCTATTGCCATTCCGGCCTGATTGACGATACGGCGTATGCCGTGCGACGCGCCGAGGCGCTCCATCACCGCGGCGAGTCGCTGGCCAAGATTCGCGCGCAGCTTGTCGCCAAAGGCGTTACGGGCGCGATTGCCACGGACGCGCTGGCGGCCTTGCGGGAGGCTGCGGCCGATCCCGATCTCGTGGCGGCCTGCGCCTTTGCCCGTCGCCGCCGGCTCGGGCCCTATCGCAGCGGCAACATCGCCCCGGAGCGCGAGCTTGCCGCTTTCGCCCGGGCCGGTTTCAGCCGGCGCATCGCCGAGATTGTGCTGGCGTGCAAGAATGCCGAAGCGGCCGATACGCTCGCTCGCGAGGGCAGCAGCTGATCCATCGAGCGGTGGTTCCTTAGGGTCGGCCCGAGAGGCCAGCAAGCACCGTTTGCCTGCAGAACGCTTAACCGGGCTCGCGTTCGCGCATCAGCCTCACGACACCGGCCTGATCGGCATCTTCTCCGGCTTCGAGTGCAGCGATGATGCGCGGCCGATCGGCTGCCGGTCGGTTCTGGCTCAGCTTGAACTTGCCTTCGAGGCGGGTGACGCGGATGTCGAACCCGACGATGCCGTTGAGCATCCCGGCAATATAAGCGGCCGGCTGGTCTTCCATTCGCCATGACATCTCGCTGCCGGCCTCGTGGCGCTGCACCAGCCGCTGCAGAAAGCGGCGCAGCCAGGCGGCATCGTCGATCAGTTGCGGCACGCCATAGACGTGGACGTCGGCGTAGTTCCAGGTCGGCACCGCCGGGCCGCTCGCATACCAGCGCGGCGAGACATAGGCGTGGGGTCCGCTGAAAATCGCCAGCACTTCGCCGCCTTTCGCGAGATCGGCAACCTGCGGGTTCGGCCGCGCCAAGTGTCCCTGCAGGTGCAGTTCATCACCCTGCCGCTCGATCAGAAATGGCACATGGCTCGCCACCATTCCATGCGCACCATGGCTGACGAGGAGGGCGAAATCGTATCGTTCGATATGCGTTATTAGAATTTCAGGTCGCGTTTCGGTAAAAGCGGGTGGCAGATAAACCACGCGTCGATCCCTCGCAGCCACAACAGTGGCAATGCTCTACCACAGACTGCCGGTATCGCATCGACGACTTTTGCCTTTCAGGTAATTGCCAGCGCTGGGTTTCATCGTATGCTGCTCATATAAGGAGCGCCAGGACCGTGTGCTGAGCGAGGAGAAATGAGGCAAGCAGAGAAGAATTCGATTCTGAGCGAGACGTTGTCGGCGATCGACATGATCCTCGGCCCCGACCTTGACCAAATCACGATCGAGCGGGTCGTCGTGGGGCTGTTCTTCACCGGCGTCAAGCTGAACAACGGTGTTGTCGGAACCTGTGCGACACCAATCAAGACCATTCCTGAGGCGGTTTGCTGCCCGACTTCGGCCATGGCAATGCCATTTCCCGGCAAGATGCGCGGTAGCCAAGCAGCCGATCTAGCGCAGGAGGCGCTCGCGAGCCACAGCATTCGCCGTGCGGTCGGCATTGCTGCGATCAACGCACTCGCCGAGTGCTGTTGGCATTGCCGGCAGCATCCTGAGATCGAGCTGCGCCTTGGTGTCGACGCCTTTGATGCAACCGAAATCCGCCGTGGCGATCAGGTCGTCGTTGTCGGTGCCTTTGTGCCGTTTTTGAAGGAGCTGAAGCGGCGGGGGCAATCCTTTCTGGTTCTGGAAAAGGACCCGCTGACGCTGAAATCGGACGAGCTGCCGTTTTTTCGTCCCGCCGAGCGGGCCGGCGAAATCGTGCCGCAAGCCGATGTGCTGCTGATCACCGGCTCTACCCTGGTCAATGCCACGCTGGAAGATCTGCTGGCAATGGCCCGACCCGAAGCCCGCATCACGGTGGTTGGCCCGACGGTCGGGATGCTGCCCGACGCCTTTCTCGCGCGCGGCGCCGATGTCCTGGGCTGCGTGCGGATCACCGAACCCGACACGTTTCTCGATCTGCTCGCCGAGGGCGGGTCGGGCTACCATTTCTTTGGGCGCTCAGCGGAAAAGCTGGTGCTCGCCCGCCGGGCGCCGACCGTGCAGGCGCAGGCGGCATGATACCAGCAGTCCGCTACATCAGTCGTGGCGAGCGCGCACCCCAGCGACCCGCTGAGCGGACCCACACTGCAATAATCAACTTTATGTTGCCGATGTTTGCTGTCGGGGTTCGCTGATGGTTCCGCTTTCCGTCCTCGATCTTTCCCCGATCATCGAGGGCAGCGATGCCGGGCAGGCGTTGCGCAACTCGCTCGATTTGGCACGGCATGTCGAGGCGCTCGGTTATCGCCGTTTCTGGATGGCCGAACATCACAACCTACCGGGCATCGCCAGCGCGGCGACCGCAGTCGCCCTCGCTCATGTCGCAGCCGGAACGCGCCATATCCGCATCGGCGCCGGCGGCATCATGCTGCCGAACCACGCGCCGCTGCTGATCGCAGAACAGTTCGGCACTCTGGCGGCGCTGCATCCGGGCCGCGTCGAGCTCGGTCTCGGTCGTGCCCCCGGCTCCGATCAGGTCACCGCCCGCGCTGTTCGCCGCGCCTTGCTTGGCGGCGCCGAAAATTTCCCGCGCGAAGTTGTCGAGCTGATCAGCTATTTCGAACCTGCCGAGCCCGGGCAGGCGGTGCAAGCAGTTCCGGGCGCCGGGCTGAAGGTGCCGATCTGGATCCTCGGCTCCAGCACCTATGGCGCACAGGTCGCGGCCTATCTGGGATTGCCATTCGCCTTTGCCTCGCATTTCGCACCGGCAATGATGACGCAAGCGATCACGATTTATCGCGAGCGGTTTCGACCGTCGGCACAACTTTCCACGCCGCACATCATGCTCGGAGTCACTGTGGTGGCGGCCGAGAGCGATCGCGAAGCGCGGTTCCTATTTTCTTCGTTGCAGCAGGCGATGCTGAACAACCGCATCGGCCGCCCCGGTCGGGTGCCGCCCCCGGTCGAGGATTTCGAGTCGCAGCTCGACTCTTACGCCCGCGCGATCCTGGAGGACGGGCTTTCCTGCGCTATTGTCGGCGGACCTAATACCGTCCGCCGCGGTCTCGATGATTTCGCTCGCCGGACAGGGGCTGACGAGCTGATGGTGACTGCCAATATCTTTGATCACCAGAAACGCAAACGCTCGTTCGAGATCGTCGCCGAAGTATCTGGCGAGATGAAGGAAGCCGCTCGCTGCGTCTCGTGAACTGCGCCGATCGCGTATCGCTTGCTTTCACTCAGTAAGGCGTGCCGTCGCGGTGTACGAAACGCCGACTGCCATCGGGCGCCAAAGCGCGGCCAAGATCGTCATCCGGATAGATGACGGTATCGCCGGGATTGCGATCACCGATTTCGAGATAGACGACATCGTACATCGTCCGGTTCAGCAAATGGTGAGCATTTCCTTCACCGGCCTTGAACCCGGCGCACATGCCGGGGCGCAGCTGGGTCTCACCCTTATTGGTGACCAGCACCGGCTCGCCTTCGAGAATGTAGATGAATTCGTCCTCACGCGTATGGGTATGGCGCAATGCCGACAGCCCGCCCGGGGGTAGCCGCGTCAGGTTGACCCCGAAATTGGTCAGACCAAACACATCTCCGAGCGGCCGCCGGACCCGCCCGGCCACCCGGTTTGCAAAAGGTTCGGGATAGCCGCGAGCCGGCCGCGCCAGAGGCGCTGCCGCTGCCTCGATCGCCTGGGGCCTTGCTTCCTCTGCCATTACCCCCTCCTCTTTGCCAAGCCTGGTGCGATGGTAACGCTGGAATCGGCATCGGGGAATTACCGATCGCGCCGCCGGCCGGTCACCCGGGCCCGCGCCCCTAGCGGGGCGCGGTAGCATTCCGGCCTTCTACTTCTGTGTCGAGGAGCCGGATTCCTCCCCCGGGACCGGAAGCACGGCGACCTTGCCATTGGCTTGATCGACGCTAGCCCTCTGGACCTGGCCGTTGTTGACGACTGTCACATTGTACGCGATTTGGCCGTTGGCCTCGGTAATTGCGGCGTCAATTGCCTTGCCGCCAAGTTTTCCCGTCGCGTTCCCAATTGCATCCGACAAGTTGGTCTTGACATTCGGCAGCGTTGCCAGAAGCTTTCTTTCCTGCTGCGGCAGCTGACTTTCCTCGAGGATTTTGGCGTTTCCGATCGGTTTACCCGTGTTAGCGTCGATTTGCAGCTGGTAGACTGAGCGGTTGCTCAGAGTATCGACCAGATAGACTGGCGCCCCATTGTCGTTGACAAAGGCCGCTGCGAAGGCTCTGCTGTTTGAGTTCGAGCCGTTGGTGTTACCTTCTGCCGTGCCGATCGCGTTGGGCAAGGATGTATTGACATTCTCGAACATCTTGATGGTAGCAGGGGTCGGGCGTTCGTTTACCGCCGCATTCTGAGCCTGTGTCAATGGCGCCACGGCCGATTGCGCAAAAGCAGCAGGAACACCCAGCACGAGAGCAAGCGCGGTTGCCGCCGCGACCGTTGTCATTCTAATCATGAAAGTGCCTCCTGGGTTAGAGGCAATACTGTTCATTTAGATATCTGAATTGCCTTGGTGATGTTAATCACCGGTAGGGCGCAGTCGGTTTTGCGGCGGATCGGGAAATTGCTCATCTTGCGCTTGACCCCAC